>JAFDVP010000001.1:1500000-1785124 GCA_018268895.1 Acidobacteriota bacterium
ATGGCCCGGAATTTGGCTCGGTGGTCGTGGCGCATCCGCAGACCCGCTTTATTGCCTTCACGGGATCGAAGGCCGTGGGACTGGAGATTCATGAGAATGCGGCGAAGACACTGCCGGGGCAGACCTTCATCAAACGCACGATTCTGGAGATGGGCGGCAAGGACTCGATCATCGTCGCTGATGACGCCAATCTTGACACAGCCATCGACGGAGTTGTGGCCAGCGCCTTCGGTTTCAACGGCCAGAAGTGCTCAGCCTGCTCGCGGGCGATTGTGGACGCCGGCATCTACGACGTCTTCTGTGAGCGCTTGCAGGCGCGGGTTGCGCAGATCAAGACGGGCGACCCCGCGGAGAATATCGCTACCGGACCGGTGATCAGCCCGAAGTCGTACAAGAAGGTGCTCCGCTATATCGAGATCGGCAAGGATGAAGGACGTCTGCTGAACGGCGGCAAAGCCATTGAGACGGAAGAGGGCGGTTACTATATCGCCCCTACGGTCTTCGCCGATGTAAGTCCTACGGCCCGCATTGCGCAGGAGGAGATCTTCGGTCCGGTACTGGCGGTCATCAAGGCGAAGGACTTCGACGACGCCCTGACCATCGCCAATAACACTGAGTATGGACTGACGGGAGCCGTCTATTCCAGCTCAGATGAGAAGCTCAACCGCGCACGCGAGGAGTTCCACGTCGGCAACCTTTACTTCAACCGTAAATGCACAGGAGCCATGGTGGGGGCCCATCCGTTCGGCGGGTTCAATATGAGCGGGACCGATTCAAAGGCAGGCGGACCGGATTATCTGCTGCTGTTTACGCAGGCCAAGAGTATTGCAGAGAAGAGATGACCCTGCGTACGGAATCGTGCCGGAATTGGCAAACCGCAGGTCCTTCGACTCCGCTGCGCTCCGCCCAGGATGACACTGCCTCAAAATCCATTGCTTTTCTTTGAGCTTTATGTCGATACACCTACGCTGATTTCATCTCGATGAGATTGCCCGCCTTTTCTGCTGCTTCGGCGAGAACGCGGTGGTGGATGGTAAACAGGGCGAGCTCCAGCCGGTCGGAGACACCTGTCTTGTCGTAGATACCGCGCAGATAATTCTTGATGACCTGCTCCTTGGTTCCCAACTGCATGGCAATCTCTTTGTTCTTGCAGCCCTGCACGATCAGGGCTACGATCTGCATCTCCTTGGGTGTGAGGCGGTCACGCACACGTGCACCAACCGAGTCGGACGAATGGATGGCCGTGACATTGGCGCGCTGCATATATCGCTGGCCGCGAACGATCCGGCGGACGCAGTCGACGAGATCCGTTCCCGAGATATTCCGTCCGATTATGCCCTCAAGGCATTGTGTCACCTCATCGGAGACCTGCTCGGAGTTCTCGGCAACGAGGACGATGCGGCTATTGAGTGCACGGGCGCGCTCGGAGAGGGCCGGAAGGTCCGGACGCAAACTGGATGCCACGAGAATGACCGCACTTCGCAGCGACTCGAGAGCGCTCCACAGCTTAGGCACATCCTCGCACTGGGCTGCGATGCGCATATCGTCTTCCAAGGCAAGAATACGGGCTGCTCCAGCCCTGAAGATCGCCTGATTATCGGCGAGAATGATGCGATTCATAGGTGTCACAGTCTCCCGCGAAGCAGGGATAATCTGCCCGCAATGCTCTCATCGGCGGTGGTGCGCTCTATAAATCTTGTGTCTTCAATTCGGACAGGGGTCGTTCGATGGCCGGTAACTGAAGATGACAGAATCGTATCCCGTCCGGGCTTGCTGGTGAGGGGAGTTTTTTGCACCTTTTGAACAACCGCCACAATCAAATGATACGTGTTGTGTGCGCCGGTATGGCTCGGCGAAGTATAACTTTAGGTATGCCGAAACCTATTCTACTTGCCATTGACGACGATACCAGCGTTCTGGAGGCTGTGGTCCAGGACCTGCGCCGTCATTACGGCCAGGACTACCGTATCGTTCGGGCCGCCTCTGGCGGGGCCGCGCTGGACATATGCCGACAGTTGAAGGAGCGTAACGATACGCTGGCGCTGTTCCTTTCGGACCAGCGGATGCCGGGAATGACCGGCGTCGATTTTCTACAGCAGGCGCTGACGATTTATCCCGATGCCAAGCGCGTTCTGCTGACTGCCTACGCGGATACCGAAGCGGCGATCCGGGCAATCAATTCGGCAAAGATTCACTACTATCTCAACAAGCCATGGGACCCCCCGGAAGAGAAGCTGTACCCTGTGCTGGACGATCTGCTTGAAGCCTGGAAACAAGGCTACAAGCCGCCGTTCGAGGGTATCCGCGTGGTCGGTGTGCGCTGGTCGCAGAAGGATCACGCGGTACGCGACTTTCTTTCGCGCAACCGCATTCCGTACCAGTGGCTGAATCCGGAGCAGAATCCGGACGCCCTTGCCCTGCTGAAGGAGAAGGGGGCTGACGACTCCAAGCTGCCGGTAGTGCTGTTCGGCGACGGCACGGCATTGATTCAGCCCACCTCGACCGACCTTGCCACAAAGCTGGGGATGCCGACGCAGGCGCAGCAGAAGTTCTACGACATTGTGGTGATTGGCGCGGGCCCGGCGGGACTTGCAGCCGGGGTCTACGGGGCCTCCGAGGGTCTGCGCACACTAATCGTTGAACCGAATGCTCCCGGCGGGCAGGCGGGATCGAGCTCGAAGATTGAGAATTACCTCGGCTTCCCTTCCGGACTGAGCGGCGAGGAGCTGGCCAAACGCGCCTACCTGCAGGCGACGCGCCTGGGCGCAGAGTTTCTTCTGCAAAAGGTAACCGGCATCCGCTCAGAGAACCAGTATCAGGTTGTGACGATGAGCGACGGGCAGGAGATTACCTGTCATGTCTGCCTGATTGCGACCGGAGTCGCATACTGCATGCTGGACGTTTCCGGAGCCAGCGACTATACCGGCGCCGGAGTTTACTACGGCGCTGCTCTCAGCGAGGCCATGGGTTGCTCGAACGAGACGGTGTATATCGTGGGGGGAGCGAACTCCGCCGGACAGGCGGCGATGCACTTCTCCCGCTATGCCGATAAGGTCCACATGCTCGTCCGGGGCGAGTCGTTGACCAGGAGCATGTCGAAGTATCTGATCGACCAGATCGAGGCGACGCCCAACATCGTCGTGGAGACCCACACCGAAATCACCGGCATGTCGGGTAACGGCCACCTTGAGTGCATCAAGCTCCAGACCCCGCGCGGTGAAGAGGCCCGCGAGACGAGTTCAGTATTCATCTTCATCGGTGCAGCGCCGAAGACAGACTGGCTGCCAGAGCAGGTAGCCTGCGACACAAAGGGCTTCATTCTCGCCGGACCGGACCTCAAGGCGAAATCCCCTGGGAGCTGGAAGCTCGACCGCGAACCGTATCTGCTGGAGACGAGCGTTCCGGGGATCTTTGTCGCGGGCGATGTGCGGTACAACTCAGTGAAACGCTGCGCCTCGGCCGTCGGCGAAGGCTCCATCGCAATCCAGTTCGTGCACCAGTATCTGGCAACACTCTGAAAGGTTTGATTCACACACAACAATGAGCGAACATCTTCAAGCCGTCACCAACCCAGTCAAAGAGCCGATCAGCGATGCTCTCTTTTCGCAGTTGAGAACGACATCGATCTTTTCTTCTCTACGGGACGACGAGCTCCGCTGCCTGCATGGACTTGAAGAGGTCTATCTGAAGAAGGGCGACGTGCTGGTCCGCCAGGGCGAGGCTGGACATAACTTCTGGATCCTGCTGGAGGGTAGCGTCAAGATAACGCAGAGCATGCCCGGTGGCGGCGAGATGGACATTACGTCCCTCCCTTCCGGCAACGCCTTTGGAGAGCTGCCTCTGCTTGCCAATATCCCCAATGCCGTTAACCTGACCGCGGAAAATACCTGCCATCTCGTTCAGCTCAACGAGGAAGCGTTCTGGAGCCTGATGACGACGTGCCCCGATGTACGCAAGGCCATCCTGGGCAACATGGCGAAACGCTTTCAGAAGATGCAGAATGCGACGATTCAGCAGGAGAAGATGGCCTCGCTGGGCACGCTGGCCGCCGGCCTGATGCACGAGCTGAACAATCCGGGAGCAGCAGCTCGCCGGGCTGCATCGCAGTTGCGATCGAATCTTATGCGAATGCACGAGCTCTCGGCGAAGTTTAGCAAGACGGAATTGAGTCCCGAACAAAAAGAGTGCCTGCATGATCTTCAGGAGCAGACTCTCTCGGCAAAACATCCCATCGTGATGAATTCGCTGGAACAAAGCGATGCCGAAGAGGCACTGGCGGAGTGGATGGAAGAGGCAAACATCGAAAACTCATGGAAGATGGCGCCCACACTGGTCTCCATCGGCCTGAAGGCGGATGACCTGCAATGCGCACGGGCGGAGTTCCCCGGTTCCACGCTCTCTGACGCACTGAACTGGATCGAAGCAATGGCATCGAGCATGCAATTGGTGGGTACGATCGAAGAGAGCATTGGGCGCGTCACCGATCTGGTAATGGCAGTCAAATCGTATGCCTATGAAGGCAAGGGGATGAAGCAGTCTGTCGATGTCAACAGCAGCATTCACGCTACGCTGGTCATCCTGAGCCACAAGATGCGCGAGAAAGAGATTGTCGTCGAAAAGAGCTTTGCCCCCGACCTTCCTGCATTACAAAGCGAGTGCCAGGGTCTGAACCAGATATGGACAAACCTTCTCGACAACTCCATCGATGCCGTCGGAGCCCATGGAAAGATCGAAGTAAAGACCTGGGCGGAGAAATCTCCCGCCGACCACCAGCACACCGACATCTGCATCCGAATCGCCGATAACGGCAGCGGCATTCCGCTTGAGAGCCAGGCGCACATCTTCGACACCTTTTACACGACAAAGCCGGTTGGAGTGGGCACGGGCCTCGGTCTCGGCATTGTGCACCGCATCGTCGAGCAGTATGGCGGCAACATCCGTTTCTCTTCCGTTCCCGGCGCAACGGAGTTTATCGTGAGGATACCGAGCTCCAGCAAATAAAGAATCACATCTGTGCCGCAACTTTTTCTCCCAAAACATTTTCATCCGCCTCGCGTTTCATTGAGTGGCTGTCGCTCCTGCTCTTCGAGAGGCGACACGAAGCGAGGACCTCTATGAAATGCCTTCGCGTGTTGGCGGTCGTTCTTTCACCGGCTTTGCTCCTATTCGCCGGATGCGCTCAGCGGACTTATTATGCACCTCCGCCGCCGTTGCAAACCGCACCCCCTCTGGTCCAGCAGGCAGAATCCAATGGCTTTCGGATCGGCATGGACGATGGCGCGCGCGACGCCTACAACGGCTTCGGCTATCGGGCAAATCATGATCGCGCCTTCCATGAGACCCCGGGTTACGATCCGCGATTTGGGCCGTTCGGTGCATATCAGAGTTATTTCAGGAACGCCTACCTTCGCGGTTACGACAGAGGCTTCTATCGCCGCTGAAAATCGCATGGAGGGGGACGTGCCCACAATCCGAATATGGGCACAAGCTATGATTCCTCCAGAGGAGATTCAGCCGAATGCCACCCCCGTTTCATATTGCGTTTCCCGTCGACGACCTTGATCGCGCGCGTACGTTCTATAGCCAGACGCTGGGATGCCCTGAGGGCCGAAGTTCCGCACAGTGGATCGACTTCAATCTGTTTGGCCACCAGATCGTCGCTCACCTCAAGCCCGCGTCAGAGATGAACCACTTGCATCACAACGTAGTCGATGGCCACGGTGTTCCAGTGCCCCACTTCGGCGTTGTGCTGGCGATAGAAGAGTGGGAAGTGCTTGCGGAACGGCTCCGGCAAGCAAAGGTCCAGTTCATCATCGAACCGTATATTCGCTTCAAGGGCGAGGTGGGAGAGCAGGCGACGATGTTCTTCCTCGACCCAGCGGGAAATGCCCTTGAGTTCAAGGCCTTCGCCCATATTGGCCAACTCTTCGCGAAGTAAGTCAAGCCTCCGGAAGCTTGGCCGTGGGTCCGATGGTGACGGCGACTCCAGGATTGCTTCAGGGATAGAGCAACACGGCGATGTTATAAGCCGAGAATGCCCCGGAGTAGGTGTCGGTACACGCTCCTACAACCGCCTTGTGATACTTGTTTGTGCCGATTCGCTTTGCCAACAGGTCCGGGATCTGGTCCAGGCGATCAGCGGTATAGCGAACGATATACCAGGGATGATTCTGTTGGCCGGCATAGCCGGATTGCATGCTGCACGTCTGGCGTGCATCCTCGAGGCTACTGGTGTGATCGCTCGATCCCACGACGAGGCCAGTCCGGACCAGCGTGTCTGCAACGGCCTGCTCCTGGTCGGAGAAGGTCATCGGCTCAACGGTCGAGGCGAAATCCTCCACGGCGTAGACCTGCCCTCCACGCGAGATGACTGCGATGCCAACGGAGTCTACTTCGGGATCGAGAAGGTTCTCGCGATGTCCAGGGGAGTGCATCCACAGATTGTGAATGATGACCGAGTCCGACGCTTCTGCGACATTTTCCGTGATGAGCGAGAAGCGCACGCCGGCAGTCGCGCCGCGCTCGGTAAGATCGGGTTCGCCTGGAAATTGATGCGAGATGTCGCGGTGCTCCGCCATCTGAAGAGCGTGGTAGCGGGCTGCCTGGGCAAGCACGGGATCGTTGTGCAGCATGGGAAGCCCGCGCGCGATGCGCTCGTTATTGGCGGCGTTGAGAAGATACTTTTCCCCAACATTCGGTGAGGGAGGAATCATTGCCGTGGGAGTAGCTGCTACCCCTGGCAGCGGCGTAAAGAGGGTGGCACCAAACAGCAGCGCGATCCGAAGCATGAGATCGCGTCCGCGAACCGCGGGAAGGACCGACGGGTTTTCGCCCGTGCTATTGGAATCGTTGTTGAGAGTGCCTGTCTTCCATTCCATCAAGGGATATCCCGAGTCCGGGCCTCATAAGGCCTCTATCGACAACATCTTCCTTGATGTTAGGGAGCAGAACAGACGGGGTTAATACCACCTAAGTGGTACAACCCCAAACGAAAGCTCTTGTGTGGTCTGTAGGGCCTGAAGATTCAGATCAGCCGGTCTCGAACAAGCTCCCAAGTGCTAGCGATCCCCTGCTCAAGCGCGGTTGTGTGATGCCAGCCCAGAGCATGCAGCTTCGAAACGTCCATCAGCTTGCGCGGCGTGCCGTCGGGCTTGGTCTTGTCGAAGACCAGCGCCCCCTTGTAGCCGAGGACTCGGGCCACGGTTTCGGCAAGCTCGCGGATTGTGACGTCTTCACCAGTGCCGATGTTGATGAGAGGAGGATTGGTCTCGGAGAGGAGCGTGCCGTAGGTGGCATCATCAAGATTCATCAGAAAGACGCAGGCCTGGGCAAGATCGTCGGAGTAGAGCAGCTCACGGCGGGGTGTCCCGGTGCCCCAGACGGTGATGCTGGGAGCATTGTCGCGAATAGCCTCTGCCGTCTTGCGGATGAGCGCAGGAAGCACGTGCGAGTTGGCGAGGTCGTAGTTATCGCCGGGACCATAGAGGTTAGTCGGCATGGCGGCAACGTAACGAGTGCCGTACTGACGGTTGTAGCTCCAGCACATCTCAATGCCGGCGATCTTGGCCAGCGCGTAAGGCCGGTTGGTAGGCTCAAGCGGCCCAGTGAGCAGCGAGGACTCGGGCATGGGCTGCGGTGCCAGCTTCGGATAGATGCAGGAGGAGCCGAGGAAGAGCAACCGGTCGACATTGTTCTTATATGCGGCATCGATGATATTTGTCTGGAGAATGACATTGTCGCGGATGAAGTCCGCGGGATACGTATTGTTGGCAAGGATACCGCCAACCTTGGCCGCCGCCAGAAACACGTACTCCGGCTTCTCCTTGGCGAAGAACTCATCGACCGCTGTAGTATTCAGCAGGTCAAGCTCATCGCGCGTACGCCTGACGATATTGGTATACCCAAGACGATCGAGTTCGCGGACGATTGCGGAGCCTACGAGGCCGCGATGGCCTGCGATATAGATGCGGGAATCTTTCTTCATTGCTAGGTCTCGCGAACGTTGTAGGCATCGAAGCCATGTTGCCGGACAAGGGCGTCGCGCTGCGCGGCCTTCAGGTCCGAGGAGATCATCTCATCCACAAGCTGCTCGAAGCTGGTGCGCGGCGTCCACCCAAGCTCGCGCTTCGCCTTGGAGGGATCTCCCAGCAGCGTCTCGACCTCAGTGGGACGGAAGTAGCGCGGATCGACGGCGACGACGAGCTTGCCACTCTGGTCATAGGCTTTCTCATCGACACCGCTTCCCTTCCACGTCAGACGCAACTCCAGTCGATCGGCGCAACGCTGTACGAACTCGCGGACACTGAACTGCTGTCCGGTGGCGATGACATAGTCCTGCGGTTTTTCCTGCTGTAGCATGAGCCACTGCATCTCGATGTAGTCTCGGGCATGGCCCCAGTCGCGTTTGGCGTCGAGGTTGCCCAGGAAGAGCGTATCCTGCAGGCCAACCTTGATGCGGGCGAGCCCACGGGTGATCTTGCGGGTTACGAAGGTCTCGCCGCGCAGAGGCGACTCATGGTTGAACAGGATGCCGTTGCAGGCGAAGATGCCGTAGGCCTCACGGTAGTTCACGCATATCCAGAAGGCGTACATCTTGGCCACGGCGTAGGGCGAGCGGGGATAGAAGGGCGTTGTCTCGCGCTGCGGGACCTCCTGCACCAGGCCGTAAAGTTCTGAGGTCGATGCCTGGTAGAACTTCGTCTTCTTTTCGAGGCCAAGGATGCGGATTGCCTCAAGCAGGCGCAGGGGGCCTATGGCATCGGCATCGGCGGTGTACTCCGGCTGCTCAAAGGAGACCTGCACGTGCGATTGCGCGCCGAGATTGTATATCTCGTCGGGCTGCACCTTCTGAACGATGTGAATCAACGAGGAGGAGTCTGTCAGATCGCCATAGTGCAGAAAGAACCGCGGATGGTTCTTGTGCGGATCTTCGTAGATATGGTCGATGCGATTGGTATTGAACAGTGAAGAGCGGCGCTTGATGCCGTGGACCTCATAGCCTTTGGCGAGAAGAAACTCGGCGAGGTATGCTCCATCCTGACCGGTGACTCCTGTGATAAGGGCTTTCTTCAAAGTGTTGACTCTCCTTCGCGCTGTTGGGGTACAAACAGTTTAGCCGATGCGGAAAATCCTGATGAGGAAGCGGTATTGATCAGAGCAGTTCGCTAAGATCGCGTTCGAACCGTTCGAGCACTTGCGCCCTGCCGAGATGCTCGACTGCGTAGCGGCGAGCACTTGCTCCCAGTTGCTGCCGCAACTCCGGACTGCCGACCAGTTGCTTGACCGCAGTGTGCAGAGCGTCGGGGTCTTCCGCGGGAACGATGATCCCGCAGGCATCTTCTTCGCTATATCCTCCCACGACGTGCCCCACCTGCGTATCCGGTTCGGCCGTAGCCAGCACAGGGCGGCCACTGGAGAGCATTCCGGTCAGCTTGGACGGCATCACCAGATCAGCCGCACCTGCCCGCTGCGGTAAAAGGTGGATGTCTGCCGCATTGAGCAGATCGTTCAGCCGAAGGTACGGCTGAAGCGGAAGCATGGTGACATTCGGTCGATGGGCCACGAGCGCTTCTAGCTGAGGACGATATGCGCCGTCGCCACAGAAGATGAAGTGGACGCGAGGGTCTTCATCATGACCGCCGGGCCCAAAGTCTTCCGCCAGCGGGGCCAGAAGTTCGAGCCCCTGCTTGGCCCCCATATTGCCCGAATAAAGCAGGATGATCTTGCCCTCCAGCCCCAACTCCTTGCGAAAGCTGTTTGGGAGTCTGGGGTCCTGGGGGCATATCTCGTCGACATTGACCCAGTTGGGAAACAGGATCGTCTGCGATGCATCCACACCCTTTGCCTGGGCGCGTTCCACCATCTTGGTGGAGATGCTGGAGACGCGGCTGAAGGCCCTGGTGATTGGTCCCTCCAGGGCGAGCGCGAAATCATGAACTGGCCCCTGGGCTGGAAGGAGACCGAGATCGAAGGCAGCATCTACCTCGAAGTCCTGCACATGCAGCCATGACTCCGAACCGGCTGCTGCGGCAACGAGCAGCGCAATAGGAGCGCAGAAGAACGTCGGCTCCACCGTAAAGACGATGTCCGGTTGCCAGAAAGCCTGCCGAATGAGTATCGGCAGACTGGTCAACATAAATGAAGTCAGGTGGAGCATCCGTTTGATGCCGGTCGGCTTGGCCGGAACATAGAGTGGGCAGCGGTACACCGTCGCCTTGCCCTGTGCGCGTTGAATCCGGTAAGCGTTGCGGTAGTCTTCTCTGACGCGCCAGGCAGGATAGTAAGGCGGCGCGGTAACAACGCGAACGTCGTGTCCGTGCGAGGCAAGCCAGGAACACATCTCGCCGGTGTACTTGCCGATGCCCGTCAGTTCGGGCTGATAGTTGAGGCCATAAACAAGAATGCGCACTAGCGTTGGCCTGCGTATGGAAGAGCTACAGGTTTCAATGGAACTCCAAAGGACGGCTTAAGGCAATGATTTGTTTTGTCCCCGGCAACTCTACCGGTTGCATTTTGGATGCCTGGACTTCATTCTGAATCTATCTCTATGAGCCATGGTATCAAGGCGGGGTTGCTTGAACGCATGAGGAAACAGCCTCTTGCGGCGATAGGCGTTGCACTGCTGGTTCTCTTCACCATCTGCGCCCTGTTCGCTCCCTGGCTCTCGCCCCACGATCCGGCAGCCCTCGACCTGCACGGTCGTCTGGCTGGGCCAACCGCGGCGCACTGGTTTGGAACCGATGAGCTGGGCAGGGACATCTTCTCCCGCACCATTTACGGCGCTCGCATCTCGCTCATCGTGGCGGTCAGCGTTGTTGGCCTCTCGCTGGCGATCGGGCTTGTCGCCGGTTGCGCCGCAGGGTTTTACGGCGGATGGCTGGATGCGGCGATCAACATCTACCTGATGAACGCGTTCCTTGCCCTTCCGGGAATTCTGCTGGCGATTGCCTTTGTGGCATTCAAGGGGCCCGGGCTGGGAAACGTTATCGTGGCCCTGGCGATCTCGGGTTGGGTCGGCTATGCACGGCTCGTTCGCGGGCAGGTGATGGCCGTCAAAGAGCGTGAGTTTGTAGAAGCGGCACGCGCCCTGGGAGCGTCCGACCTTCGCATACTTGGCAGGCATGTGCTGCCGAATATCGTGCAACCTCTGATTGTGCAAGCTGCCATCGGCATGGCTACAGCCGTCATGGCCGAGGCCACCTTGAGCTTTCTGGGGCTGGGCGTACCACCGCCAGCGGCGAGTTGGGGTTCCATGCTGAACGACGCCCGCTCGCACCTGTTCGACTCGCCGCACATGGTCTTCTTCCCAGCCATGGCGGTCATGCTCTGCGTCCTGTCGTTCAACTTCATCGGCGACGCGCTGCGGGACTTCATGGACCCAAGGACTCGTCTTCACACAGGAATGTAAGGGAGAGTCGCCATGCTCGTTGGAGTGATCTCGGATACGCATGGACTGTTGCGGCCTGAGGCCCTGGTTGCTCTCGCCGAAGCGGAGCACATTCTCCACGCAGGAGACATAGGCAATGCAGACATACTGTCCGCTCTTGGAGAGATCGCTCCCGTCACCGCGATTCGCGGCAACATCGATACGCATGGCCCCTGCGCTTTACTTCCGCCCACAGAAGCGGTTGAGCTGGACGGCAGGCTCTTCTACATGCTGCACTCGATCCACGACCTCGATATCGATCCACGCGCTGCGGAGGTCTCAGTGGTCGTCAGCGGCCACTCCCACCAACCCGCGATCGAGCACAAGAATGATGTGATGTATCTCAACCCGGGGAGCGCGGGGCCGCGCCGGTTCAGGCTGCCAGTCTCCGTGGCCCTGGTTGCTGTAACCGCCGATGGCGTCGAAGCGCGAATCGTAGAGCTTCAGGTTTAGCTACTTTACGTCGAAACTGACGGTATCGAGAATGGACTGAAGACGCTTGAACACGGCGTTCAGCTCCTTTGCCGTGATGTCCCGAACTCCGCTGACCTCTCCGCCGCAAAAGGTATTCACCACTAGATCGAAGCGATAGCAGGAGTTGTTGCGCTGGGCGGTATATATCTCATCGCGCGCTTCCGTGCAGATCGTTCCATGCTCATCGTATCCGTGGGCGAAGTTGGCACCGGCTATCGATGCCGTCTCGACCGCGCGAGGGGCCTGCGCGGAGGCCTGATCCCGGCACTGGGCTTCGGTGGTGTGTGGGGTGACGCTGAAGTAAAAGAGCGCACCGGAGAATGTCGATGCAGGGTGCGGATTGAAGGCGATGCTCGCCAATCCACGCATCTGCGTTGAAGCTGGAGCGGTACGCACATCGAAGGCAAAGGTGCTGACCTCAGCATCATGCCGGGTGAGGGTCCAGCCAGCGGGAACCTTGAAGTTGACTCCGTACCTGGCGTCGTGGAAGACGCTGGCTAGTGGAGTGGATGCGTCAGGCACTGGCGCAGAAGAGAGCGTCCGAACCTGTGCCGATACTCCCTGAGTAAGAGGAGTGGCAAGAACAGTCAAAGCAGCAACGATGCGTAATACCTGGCGCGGGGAGGTCTTCATGCTTCTCTTGTCTCAGGAGATTGTGCGAACTCCTGCTGGCTATACAGAATATCAGCGGGCCATGAAGGCAGTCTGCAACGGATGGGGGAGTCATTTGACGACTTAACTGCTGCGGATGCGCGGATTCGCAATGGTGTAGGCAATGTCGGTCAGCAGGTTGACGGCCACGTAAGTGAGGCCAACCGCAAGGATGCACCCCTGCACAAGGGCGTAATCGCGGTTCGAAATGGCCGATAGCGTAAGACGCCCGATGCCGGGCCAACTGAAGATCGTCTCCGTCACAATGGCGCCCGCAAGCAAAGAACCGAACTGCAATCCAATCACGGTGAGGATAGGGATCAACGCGTTGCGCAGTGCATGCCGGTAGACGACCTGGTTCTCAGTCAGCCCCTTGGCACGCGCAGTACGGATATAGTCCTGCCCCAGTTCTTCGAGCATGGCGGTACGCACCATGCGCGTGAGCACCGCCGCAAACGATAGCCCCAGCGTAAGCGCAGGCAGGATGAGGTGTAGCAAGAAATCGCCTGCTCCTCCCGATCCGGCAGTCGACACAGGAAACCAGCCCAGCGAAATCGAAAAGATAAGAATCAGAATCGGCCCCAGAGCAAAGTTGGGAAAGGACAGCCCCACCAGCGAGACGACGCCGAGAGTGCGGTCCTGCCAGCGATTGCGATGCAGAGCAGACGCAATGCCCGCAGGGATAGAAATAGCAATGCCGATTACCAGCGCAGCCAGCGTAAGAGCCAGCGTGTAGGGGTAGCGTTGCAATATGAGATGAAGAACTGAGTCGTGCAACCGCAGCGAGCTACCAAGATTGGCATGGAGAATGCCGCCCCAGTAGTGTGCATACTGCTGTGCCAGCGGAGCATCCAGGCCATAAGCATGTCGCAGCGCATCGATGTCCGAGGCTGTCGCTCCTTCGCCGAGCATCTGCACGATGGGATCGCCAGGAACAAGATGGATAAGCAAAAAAACGACTGAAACCACCACGCCCAGAACAGGCAGAGTCAACAGAACGCGGCGCAGCGGGCGCCAGAGGTGATGACGCTGCGCGGACTTTGTCGCCGCGACGGACGAACCACTGGGATTGTTCGCCTCGGTCAGAATGACGAACTCCTGAAGAAGAGTAATTCAGTCATTGCGTGGCCTCCCTGCTCTCCTGCTCATACGGGGCATAGTCGATGGGCGATTCGACAGGTTCGACATTGACGCGGCTGATGCGATGGCCTGCCATCTCGGCGATGGTGAACCGCCGTCCGTCGTATTCGACACACTCTCCGTTATCCGGGATATGCCCGAGTTGTGCAAGCAGAAAGCCTGCAAGCGTTTCAACTGCGGCTTCGCGTGGAAACTCCCAGTGCAGCTGGGTGCGCAGATCGCGAAGACTCGTGGAGCCGTCGAGCGACATGACGCCGGTAGCGCTGGGCAACGCGGACCTGGCAACGTCGAACTCATCGTCCACCTCGCCCACAACCTGCTCCAGAATGTCTTCGGCCGTAACCAGTCCGGCGGTTGAACCAAACTCATCGACAACGATGGCAATCTGACGGCGGTGCTGCTGGAACTCCTGCAACAGGTCGATGGCCAGCTTCGTCTCAGGCACCACAGTCGGCGGACGCATGACAGACCGCAATGTCAGCCCGGACTGCCCGCGACCACCCAGCGCCAGCGCGACCGATCGCAGGTGCATGAAGCGGGAGACATCCTTGGAGTAGACGATGCCGACGATGTTGTCGATGCTGGCTCCTTTGGCTGCCGGATCGTACACGGGAATGCGAGAGTACTGCTCTTCAACGATACGAGCGCTTGCCTGCTCGACGGGCAAATCTATGGGCAGAGAGAAGATCCTGCCGCGCGGCGTCATGATCTCGCGGACCACAACGTGATTGAGCTCGATGGCGCGATGGATAATCTCTTCCTGAAAGACAGGCAACAATCCCATGCGACGCGTGGCCGTAGCAATCAGTTTGAGCTCTTCCGGAGAATGGACGGCTCCCTCGCCGTGCAGCGGGGCACGGAAGAGCCGCAGCACGGCAGCCGCGGACACATTCATCAACTTGACGATGGGCCGCGTCATACGGATGAAGACGTCCATCGGTCCGGAGACGGCCAGCGCGATACGCTCCGCCCGTTGCAGCGCAAGCGATTTGGGAACCAGCTCGCCGAGCAGCACCTCGAAGTACGTGATCAGAGCAAAGGCCACAATGACGGCAACAGTGTGCGCATACACCTCAGCATGTGCGGGGAGGCTGTGCATCCACCCGGTGGCGTAGTGCAGGATCATCTCCGCGATCGCAGGCTCTCCAAGCCAGCCAAGCGCAAGCGAGGCAAGCGTAACCCCAAGCTGCACAGCGGGAAGAAACTCATCGATCGAGTGCTTCAGTTTGAGCGCGGTACGCGCTCCCGGACGGCCAACCGCGATAAGCTGCTGAATGCGCGTCTCGCGCACGCTGACCAGGGCAAACTCAGCCGCGACAAAGAAGCTGCTGGCCAGAATGAAGAAGGCCACCAGAATCACGCGGAAGAGTATCCACTCAGGCATGAATCGAGTGTAACGTCATGCGCAAAGAACGCCTCAGACTGCCAAAATTGTGCCTGAAGTCGATAGATACATCCGAAAGATACTTAAAACAACAAGCCCCGGCACATTGTGCGCCGGGGCTTGTCGTTTATTCAGGCCGCTTTACGCGAGGACCTTGGTGACGGACTTGTCGATGGTGTCCTTGGGCACATAACCAACAATCTGCTCAGCGACCTTGCCGCCCTTGAAGAGCAACAGCGCTGGAATGCCACGGATACCGTAGCGCATTGGTGTTGCAGTGTTGGCGTCTACGTCCATCTTCATGACCTTAAGCTGGCCCTGATAGTGGCTGGCCACTTCGTCGACTACGGGAGCGAGCGCACGACACGGTCCGCACCAGGCTGCCCAGAAATCCACCAGAACGGGCTGCTCCGATTGAAGGACATCTTTCTCAAAATTCGCATCGTTGACTTCCGTGACAAACTGTCCTGCCATGTACTTCCTCCCTAGAGTGCTTTGCGATTGCCACCCAGCTTGCGCCAAGCAATCTACACCATAATAGATGCGCCGTGCGCCTTCCGGTTTCATTTGTCGACAATGGGTGTTGAAAAAGAGACTACAACTAATAGTGGGCACTGGGCTTGGGAGGATTTCGGGCCCAAAGACCGCTTAAAGAGGAAACGCCCGGACCTCTTGTAAAAGAGGTCAACGGGCGGCGTAGCAGCCCTCCCCAGAACTGCCCACAGCGCAACAGTACGTAGTTTCTTCCCAAACGTAAAGTAATCTTAGGTAACCGGGGTAAAGATTACTCATTTTAGAGGGTGCTAACGAGCCTCCGCAGCCCCTGCGATCTTCGTTTGGATGATCTCGAGTGCGGGATCTCCAGCAGCCTCGCGGATACGGGACAACAGTCCCTCCCCCCCCTGCTTTTCAGTAATCAGAAGCACGGATGGCCCTGCTCCACTTAGTGCAACCCCAAGTATTCCTTCATTTCCAGCCAACGGGAGTAGTCGCGGCAAGAGCGGACAGACCTCCATGCGATAGGGCTGATGGACGCGATCCTGCATCGCGGCTGACAGAAGGTCGCCCCGTTGCAGCGCAAACGCCGAGACCAGAAGTGCCGTCGCCTGAATGTTTGCAACTGTGTCTGCGCGAGAGTAGCGATCCGGCAGCAGGGCGCGGGCTTTGCTGGTCGAGAGGCTTGTCGAGGGCAGGGCAAGCAGAAGGTTCCAGTTTAGATTTTCTTTATATGTTGCTGTTTTTACAATGTTTTCATATATGGACGATACGGTCATTCCGCCGAGGAAACAGGCGGCCACGTTGTCGGGGTGCCCTTCCCGCCTGCAAGCCTCTTCCAGAATCTGAGCGTCTGTCCATCCAAGATTGCCAAAGTGGTTCGCCAACATCACCCCAGCGACTAGAGCGGCGGCGCTCGATCCGCACCCCATGCCGAGAGGAATCTCGTTATGAAGCCGCAGGTGCAGCCGTGGCGAGAGCTTCCCCGCATTCACGAGGACATCGACATATGTCGTCAGGATGAGGTTGTTCTCGACCGCCGAGCAGAGGTCGGCGTTTCGCCCCGTGGCTTCGATCGAGAACGCCCCGGTGCTCGCCACCTCGGCATCGATGGTGAGGTAGAGGGCCATGGCAAGGCCGAGGGAGTCGAACCCCGGCCCGAGGTTGGCGGAGGTGGCGGGAAGGCGCAGATGCAAGGGAGCGGCTGCCGCAGCAACATCGCCGCTCATGCGTGGACCAGCTTCATCTGTCCTTCGAGGGCGCGGAAGACCGTGTCGGTGTCGGCCTCGAGGACGATGGGGGGCTTGCGCAGGGCTGCGTGCAAGGTCTCGTCAGAGGCCGGGATCTGCGCGTTCTCCTCGGCGGTGAAGAGTTCGCCGCGGTGGTAGTCGATGGTGTAGTTGGAGTCCTTGAGGGTGTGTCCGGTGAGGATGAGGACGACGCGCTCTTCCCTGCCGATCTTGCCCTGGGCAACCAGCTTCTTGAGACCGGCGAAGGTGACGGCCGAGGCTGGCTCGCAGCCGATGCCCTCGGCCCCGATCTGGGCCTTGGCGAGGCCGATCTCCTGCTCGGAGACCTGCTCGCACCAGCCGCCAGTGGTGCGCAGGGCACGCAGCGCCTTGCGCCACGAGGCCGGATTGCCGATGCGGATGGCGGTGGCGCGGGTGTTCGCTTTGACGGGGATCAGCTCTTCGCCGCCGTTCTCCTGGAGGCTGCGGTAGAGGGGGTTGGCACCTTCGGCCTGGATGATGCTGATCTTCGGGACGCGCGAGATCATGCCGAGGTGGTGCATCTCGGCGAAGCCCTTGGCGAGGGCCGAGCCGTTGGCGAGATTTCCGCCAGGAACGATGACGTGCTCGGGAACTTGCCACTCCATCTGCTCGACCATCTCGAAGGCGGGGGTCTTCTGCCCCTCGAGGCGATAGGGGTTGACGGAATTGAGCAGCATGATGGGAAAGCGCGTGACCAGGTCGGTAAGAACATTGACGCAACCGTCGAAGTCGGTCTTGAGCTGGATGGTGAGCGCGCCGTAGTCCATGGACTGCGAGAGCTTGCCCCAGGCGATCTTGCCTTCGGGGATAAAGACGATGGAGCGCAGGCCGGCGCGGGCGGCATAGGCGGCCATGGCGGCTGAGGTATTGCCGGTGGAGGCGCAGGCTACCCACTCGAAGCCGCGTTCCTGGGCGACGGAGAGGGCGGCGGTCATTCCGGTGTCCTTGAAGGAGCCAGTGGGGTTCATGCCCTGGTGCTTGGCGAGGACCCAGTCCAGACCGACCGCTTTAGCTGCGCGGGGAAGATCGTAGAGGGGCGTGTTGCCCTCGCGCAGGGTAACGACGTTGGCGTCGTCGACGATGGGAAGCAGGTCACGGAAGCGCCAGACGCCGGACTGGTCGACGTTGAGGGTCGACGAGCGGCGCTCCTGCCAGAGCCAGCGCAAGGCGCTGGGGTTGGGTAGCTTGCTCTCGGCGGGCAGCGGTTCCCCCCCGGCAAGCGCGGACCAGGGATAAATGACGTCGTACAGACCGTTGCAGGTGGGGCACCGGAATATGCTGTTGACAGCGTTCCCGGGGATCCTGGCGCCGCACTCTGTGCATCGGAGTTGATGTGTCGCAACATTCATGGGTTTACCTAGGTTATCGCAAAGCAGCAGGCTGGCCAAAGGCCGGCCGCCGCTGTGCGTGGCTCGCGATGGCGGCCGGCGTGATTTCAGTAGCTATATCTGCGCGAGGCCAGCAGCCGAAGGAGCTTCGCGTGGCGGCGGCTTCTGACCTTCAGCCTGTGCTGCCGGTGCTCGTTGCGGAGTACGAGAAGACTGCCGGGGTCAAGGTGGCGGTGAGCTTTGGCTCGTCGGGCACGCTGACGGCGCAGATACTGAACGGCGCGCCGGTCGACCTGTTTCTTGGCGCGGACTTCGTCTTTCCGGAGAAGGTTGTGGCGGCGGGGCTGGCCGACAGCAGGGCCCCGATCCAGTACGCGCGGGGAACACTGGTGCTGTGGGCGCGCAAGGACTCGCCGTTGCAGCCGATCACACTGGACAGCCTGGTGGACAAGCGGGTGACGTCGGTGGCGATTGCCAACAACCTGCACGCGCCGTACGGCCGGGCAGCGGTGATGGCGCTCCAGAGGATGAAGATGTACGACGCGGTGAAGCCGCATCTTGTGGTGGCGGAGAACATCGCGCAGGCGGCGCAGTTTGTGGAGTCGGGGAACGCGCAGGTTGGACTGATCTCACTGACGGCGGCGAGCACGCAGCACTTCAAGGATGTTGGCACGTTCGTGCGCGTGCCGACGTCGCAGTATGCGCCGATCATTCAGTGCGCCGTGGTGATGGAGCGCTCGGAGAGAAAGGCCGCAGCGCATGCGTTTCTCGACTGGCTGCTGACGCCTGAGATTCAGGCCCGCCTGCCACAGATGGGGCTCGGCGCGGTGAAATAGCTCCGCCTCTGTGTAGACTGGCCCATGTATGGACACTGAGGCGCTTTGGCTGACACTGAGGCTGGCGGCGAGCACGACGGCGATTCTGCTGGTCGTCGCGCTGCCGCTGGCGTGGTGGATCGCCTCAGGGCACGGCGCGGGCCGCGCGATCGTGCAGGCTGTCGTCGCGCTGCCGCTGGTGCTTCCGCCTACCGTGCTTGGGTACTACCTGCTGGTGGCAATGGGGCCGCTGACCGCACCGGGACGTGTGTTGATGCGGCTCTTCGGACATCCGCTGGCGTTCAGCTTTTCCGGGCTGCTTGTCGGATCGGTGCTGTACAGCATTCCATTTGCCGTGCAGCCGCTGGTGGCTGGGTTCAGGGCCGTGGACCGGGGGTACGTGGAGGCCGCTGCCGGGCTGGGAGCTTCGCCGTGGGCGATCTTCTTCTCCGTGGTGCTGCCGCTCTCGCGCGCTTCGCTGATGACGAGCGCGGTGCTCGCATTTACGCATACGGTGGGCGAGTTCGGCGTCGTGCTGATGATCGGCGGAAATATTCCGGGGGCAACGCGCACGCTCTCGATCGCGCTGTACGACCAGGTGCAGGAGTTCAACTATGCGGCGGCAAACCGCACGGCGCTGGTGCTGCTTGCGTTCTCTCTGGCAGCGCTGCTGCTGATTTATCTTGCTCCTGCATTGCGCAGGGCAGATGGAAGGCAGGCCGACGTTGTCCGATAGCCTGCTGACTGTAACGTTCCGGCATCGGGTCGGCGCGGTGGCACTCGATGTGAACTTTCGTCTGACACGGCCGTGGACGGTGCTGTTCGGGCCCTCGGGCAGCGGAAAGACCACCGTGCTGCGCGCGATCGCGGGATTTGTGCGGCCCGATGCTGGACGAATCGAAACGCCTCGCGGCGTCTTCTTCGATTCTCTCGAGAACATCTTCCTTCCAACGCATAAGCGGCCGGTTCGAAGCGCAGGCCAGGTTGCGAAGCTCTTTCCTCATAAGAGCGTAGCGAAAAATATCGGCTTTGGGATTCGCGAGAAGCCTGAGGAAGTGCGCCAGATCGTCAGCGAGTTGATGACTGCATTTCGTCTTGACGCTCTGGGGGAAAGAATGCCGCAGGACTTGAGCGGAGGCGAAAGGCAGAGAGTCACGGTGGCACAGGCGCTGGCCTCGGCGGTCAGCTTCCATGACGCGCCGCTACTTCTGCTCGATGAGCCACTCGCCGGCCTGGATATTGCAACACGCGACGAGGTGATGGCCCGATTGCGAGAGTGGACGACGAAGTACCAGGTCCCCGTGCTCTCGGTGACGCACGACCTGGGAGAGGCCTTTCAACTCGACGCGGAGGTAATCAAGATCGCGAATGGCGCGGTCGTTGAGCAGGGCCATGTCGGTGAGGTTCTTACCGCGGAGAGGCAGCAACTGCTGAAGCAGCTTCACCCCTGACCAGGCTCGACCGGCTCCTGTTCGAGTGCGATGTCGAAGATCGTCTTCACCTTTAACTGGATGGCGTCGCGCAGGGCGAAGACGTCCGCAGCTTTGGCTTTGCCTTTGTTGATGAGGGCGAGGGTGTGACGCGAGGAGATTCCAGCTTCGCCCATGGTGTAGCCCTTGACGAAGCCTGCGCGCTCCAGCAGCCAGGCAGCGGGCAGCTTGACCGTGTTCGCGTCGGCGGGCCAGTGGGGGACCTTGTCGGCGGACAGGTGAAGTGCGGTGGCGATGCGGTCGATCGTCTCGCGTGGGACGATGGGGTTCTTGAAGAAGGACCCGGCACTGCGCGAGTCGGGCTCTCCCGACACGAGGAGCATTCCCTTGCCGTAGCGGATTTCGCGGACGGCGTGGTAGACCTCGATGGGTGTCGGTTGCTGATCGCCGAAGTGGCGGGTGAGGTCGGCGTAGGTGAGGCGCGGCCTCCGGGAGAGGTCGAAGCGGAAGGTGACGGCGGTGACGATGTAGCGGCCGCGTGCGGTCGAGTTGAAGATGCTGCGACGGTAGGAGAAGCCGCACTGGTCGCGGGGAAGGTCGACGAAGGTCATGGAGTGGAGGTCGAGCGCGCGAACGAAATCGATGGTCTCGGCGACCTCCTGCCCATAGGCTCCGACATTCTGGACGGGCGTGCCTCCGACGGAGCCGGGGATGCCGGCGAGACATTCGACGCCACTGATCTCCTCGTTGCAGACGGAGAGAACGAAGGCGTTCCACTCGACCCCGGCGGCGACGGTGTGCAGGGCCGTGTCGCCGTCGATGGTGATGCCGGTGGGGCCGTCGATGGCAATGTGGAGCACGAAGCCGTCGAAGCCGCTGTCGGCGACGAGCAGGTTGCTGCCGCCGCCAACCGTGAAGAGGGCGAGGTTGCGCTCGCGGGCGAAGCCGACCGCCTCGACCAGCGCGGCCTCGCTCGTGATTTCAGCAAAGTAGCTGGCTGGTCCGCCGATTCCGAGGGTCGTGTAAGGAGCCAGGGGCACGTTTTGCCTGATGTTGACGGAGGAGAGAGGCACGGGTCTGAGGTTATCATCGACGGCGTCAATGGCTGGACGGGATAGGCGCGCGACTGGCGTGGGCAGGAGCAGGCCGGTACAATCTTAGTAGCCGTCCGCAGAGCGTAGATCGAAGGACCCGATACAGTGCTGGCGGCCGTCTTCAAAAGGGAGAAAAGTATGTATCCAGAGATTATGGTGATTCCGATGCGCGAGGAGCTGACACGCTCCGGATTGGGTGAGGTGCGCAGCGCCGCCGAGGTGGATGCGGCCCTGGCGAAGCCCGGGACCACGATGGTAGTCGTGAACTCGATCTGCGGATGCGCGGCCGGCAAGATGCGCCCCGGGGTCCGCATGGCGATGCAGCACGCGACCAAGCCCGACCAGTCGGTCACCGTGTTTGCGGGTCAGGACCGCGAGGCGACGGAGCGCGCGCGCAGCTACTTCGGCGGTCATCCTCCCACGTCGCCGGCGATTGCGATCCTTCGCGACGGCCAGCTTGTGTACCTGATGCAGCGTTCGGCGATCGAGACCTCGACGGCACCGGCCATTGCGCAGGAGCTGACGCGAGCCTTCGACACCTACTGCGCTCCAACGACCGCTTAGTTCCAGACATTGATCTCAAGAAGCCGGACGCCGCATGATCGCGTCCGGCTTTTTTTGTTAAGCGAGTCTCATACAGCGGCCAACTCTGCCGATACAGGCAATAACCATGCCGATCTCAGGACAAGCCCTCGAAGACTTTTCCGCCATTCGGTATGGCCACCCCGGACCGCAGATCGAAGAGGGGCCGTGCCACGATCTGATTGGCGGCAGCGCGGCAACGCGACGGCTGCAGCAGAAGATCGACCGTATCGGGCCGCACTTCAGAACACTCGTGCTGCGGGGAGAGATCGGTACCGGCAAGGAGATGGTTGCGCGCGCGCTGCACGCCCGGGGAGGCGGAACCTGGGCGTCGTTCGTTCATTGCCATGGGGCCGCGATCGACACGGGTGAAGACATGACATCACACTCGCCGTGGTGTTTCATTGAGACGCATTGCAGCGGCACACTCTTTCTGGACGGCGTCGACGAGATACCGCTGCAGGCGCAGTCGCGTCTCTTCGCGGGGCTCCACACACTGCCACACGGTCGCAACGGCCTGAAGGTCATCGCCGCAACCCGCCAGGACCTCGAACGCATGGTTTCCACCAGGCGGTTCCGATCCGATCTCTATCACCATCTCGCCACGATCGAGATCGAGATTGCGCCGCTGCGAAAGAGGTGCGAGGACATTGCGCCGCTGGCGCAGGAGATCGTCCGGCGGTTCAGTGTGCTCTACGGCAAGGACGATCTCGCACTGGCGGACGAGACGCTCGAGATGCTCGAAGAGCATAACTGGCCAGGCAATGTGCGCGAGCTGGAGAACGCGCTGCGCAACGGCGTGTTGTCGTGCGACGAAGATGTTCTAGAGCCTCGACACATCAACATCGTTGCGCTGACGGCACCGACCGGAGATACGGGGCCAGACAGCGAGCGCGCTCACGTAACGCGTTTGCAGGATGTTGTGGACCGGCATGTTCTGAACGTGCTCGGGATGTGCTCGGGGAACAAGGTCCGTGCCGCCGAGTTGCTGGGCATCAGTCGCTCGACGCTGTACCGGATGCTGGAGAGTCCGGCGATGCGAGGCGCCTCATCGGCCTGAGCGCCGTCGCTGCGCGATACACTGGCACCAGTGGTCTTTGAGGTGCCTGTGAAGACGTTTCTCTCCGTTGTCTCCTTCGTTGCCGTCGGCAGCTTTTCCCTCTTTGCGCAGCAGGCGCCCCCGGCAGCAGCGCCGGTGCAGCAGACGGTGGCCGCGCGCAGCAAGGCGCTATCCGCGATCTTCAGCGACATATGGGAAGACCGGATGAAGCACTCGCCCGAGTATGCCTCGGCGCTCGGCGACAAGCGCTACAACGACCAACTCAGCGACTACTCCGTGCAGGAGGTGAACGCTTCGCTGGCTCGCGGGCGTGTGTTTCTGGAACGGCTGGGGGAGATCGACGTCACGGGCCTGGCCTCACAGGAGGTCCTGTCGCGCGACCTGATGGTGCGCGAGTTGACCGACGAGCAGGAGGGCGCCCGCTTCAAGGAGTGGGAGATGCCGGTGAACCAGTTCTCCGGCTTTCACACCGACCTGCCGCGCATGGTCGACGACCTCTCGTTCGAGACGGTCAAGGACTACGATGACTACATCGCGCGGCTGAAGAAGATTCCTACGGTCTTCTCGCAGAACATGACCAACATGCAGTTGGGCATGGACGAGCATCGCGTCCCCCCGGCCTATCTTCTGGAGAAGGTCGTCGCGCAGACCGAGGCGCTGGCGGTGCAGAAGCCGGCGGACAGCCCGTTTGCGCGTCCGCTGAAGAAGTTTCCGGCAGCCATCAGCACGGCCGACCAGAAGCGCATCTCCAACGAGGTGCTGGAGGCGATCGGGACCGATGTGCTGCCGATGTATCAGCGGTTCGCGAAGTTCCTGAAGGTGCAGTACGTGCCAGCCGGACGGAAGGACCCAGGCGCGTGGGCGCTGCCGGACGGCGATGCTTACTATGCTTTCCGCGTTCGCCAGAGCACGACGACGAACAAGACGCCTGCGGAGATTCACCAGATCGGCCTCGATGAGGTGAAGCGCGACGAGGCGGAGATGCTCGTGATCGTCAAGAAGCTCGGCTTCGCGGACATCAAGAGCTTCAGCGCGGCGTTGAAGACGAATCCAAAGGAGCATCCGGCTTCGGCCGAGGCGCTGCTGGACGCCTACAAGGGCTACATCGCGCAGATGGAGCCGAAGCTTCCGGGACTGTTTGGCACGCTGCCCAAGGCGAAGCTTGAGGTGGTGCCGGTGCCTGCGTTCATTGCGAAGGACCAGGCTGCGGCATATTACAACCCGCCAAGCCTCGATGGGAAGCGTCCCGGCCGCGTCTACATCAACACCTACAACGCGACCGAGCGGTCGCTTGCTCCGGTGGAGACGGTGGCGTATCACGAGGGCGTCCCGGGGCACCATCTGCAGATTGCGATCTCGCAGGAGCTGACGGGGCTTCCACAGTTCCGCAAGAACTCCTACTACACCGCGTACACCGAGGGATGGGGACTGTATAGCGAGCGGCTCGGCAAGGAGATCGGCTTCTTTCAGGACCCGTACAGCGACTACGGCCGGCTGGAGGGCGACATCTGGCGCGCAATTCGTCTCGTAGTCGACACGGGCGTACACTCGCAACACTGGACACGACAGCAGATGGTGGACTTCTTTCACGATCACTCGTCGATCGACGAGACGAACGTGCAGGCCGAGGTCGACCGCTACATCGCATGGCCGGGGCAGGCGCTTGGCTACAAGATGGGCCAGTTGAAGATCCTGGAGCTGCGGAAGAAGGCTGAGACGGCGCTGGGGCCGAAGTTCGACCTCAGGGCGTTTCACGATGTCGTGCTGGACTCGGGCGCACTGCCGCTGGACGTTCTGGAGCATCAGGTGGACGTCTGGATCGCGGCGCAGAAGAAATAGTCTCGAGCGGTCTGATAGCCTTTTGAGATGAGCGAGGAAACGTACGAAATCGTTGCACCGGCCCCGGCGCTTCCGGGAGTCCGCGTCGCCATTCTCGGAACAGGCAAGATGGGCGGCATTTTGCTGCAAGCCTTCCTGAAGAACAATCTGCTGTCGCAGGAGCAGCTCTTTGCCACGGTGCGTCACCCTGATCGCGCGCAGGCGCTGTCGGTACAGTTCGGCGTCGAGGTGACGACGGACAACCTGGCCGCGGCGCAACAGGCGGACGTGATTCTGCTAGGCGTGAAGCCCATCCAGGTGCCCGCGCTGATCGAAGAGATCAAGCCCGCGCTGACGCCCAAGAAGATGCTGCTCTCCTTCGCCGCGTCGGTGAATACGCGCAGCATCGAAGACGCGGCGGGCTGCGAGCTTGCGGCGGTCCGCGCCATGCCCAATACGCCGGCGACGCTCGCGGCGGGAATCACGGCGCTGTGTGCGGGCCGGTTTGTCTCCGCCGAGCAGATGGCGATCGCGCAGAAGATCTTTCACACGGTCGGGCGCACGGTGGTGGTCGATGAGAAGCACATGGACGCGGTGACGGGACTTTCGGGCTCAGGGCCTGCATTCATCTACATCATCATCGAGGCGCTGGCAGAGGCGGGCGTCAACGTCGGCCTGCCGCGCGACGTGGCGACGCTGTTAGCGGCACAGACGACGCTGGGCTCCGCACGCATGGTACTCGAGACGGGCTATCACCCGGCTCTGCTGAAGGACGCCGTGACGACTCCCGCAGGCTGCACGGTCGACGGCATCCTCGAGCTGGAAGAGGGCGGGTTGCGCGTCACGCTCATCAAGGCGGTCAAGCGCGCCACTCAGCGGGCAAAGGAGCTCGCCAGCGGATAGGCCACGCGACACGGCAGCACGGCATGAGACGCGGCCGCCTTCACAGGCTCCGCGTCTCTTTCGCAAGAGACATAGAATAGAAATATGGCGGCGATACCGGCGGTTCCGACGAAGCGTCCCTCAGGCGCGCTGAAGGCGTTTGCGTGGGGGGTGGTGGGCTACAACATCCTGGTGATCCTCTGGGGAGCAGTGGTACGTGCGACAGGTTCTGGCGCAGGGTGCGGCGACCGCTGGCCGCTTTGCAACGGAGACTTTTTTCCGCACCATCCACGGCTGGCCACCATCATCGAGTTTGCGCATCGCTCGATGAGCGGAGTCGCGACGGCGCTGATCGTGGCACTTGCCGTGTGGGCCTTCCGCGCTACCAGCCGCGGCGACAGGACGCGTCGGTCCGTGCTGGCCTCGGTATTTTTTCTGGTGACAGAAGCCCTGCTCGGAGCGGCGCTGGTACTCGGCGGATACGTCGAACACAACATCTCGACGGCGCGCGTGGTGATGCAGTCGATCCATTTCACGAACACGATGCTGCTGCTCGGCGCACTGGGGCTGACGGCGTGGTGGCTGAGCACCGCAGCACAGCCTGAACGTTCTCTGCGCCACAACAGGACGCAGGTGTGGCCGGCGTGGATCGCCGTGGTCACGACGATGGTCGTCGGTGCGACGGGAGCGGTTGCGGCGCTGGCCGACACACTGTTCCCTTCTCCATCGCTCAGGGCTGCACTGGAGGCGGACTTCGCGGCGACGGCTCCGCTGCTGGTGCGTATGCGGTGGATGCATCCGGCGGCAGCGATCATCAGCCTCTGCTGCGTGCTGTGGATCGTGGTGCGTGTTCGATCGAATCTGGCATGGACTGTAGTGGGACTGTTGGGGCTGCAACTGGTTCTGGGAGTCGCGGACGTGCTTCTGCTGGCACCGACGTGGATGCAGATACTGCACCTGCTCGGAGCGGACCTCTATTGGATCGCACTGGTCGCTCTGGCGTCGGAGTTGGTCTGGCCACAGCGAAACTCAGAAGCCATTGCCTGATCGCCGACACAAGAGATTCTCTACGACGAGGGTCTCTTCACTACAGCCTGCATTCATGTTCTATGGCTTGCCTTGAACTTTGTCGACTGCGTTCTTCGTCGCATCGGAGGTCTTGTGATAGGCCTTCTTCGTGCCGTCTGCCGTCTTATCGGCAACCTTCTCGGTGCCATCGGCGGTCTTGTGGTAGGCCTTCTTTGTTCCCGCCGCTGTCTTGTCGTAGGCCTTCTCCGTGCTCCTGGTGGTCTTGTGATACGCCTTCTTCGTATCTTGGGTGACGTCGTGGGCGGTATCCTTTGTGGCCGTCTTCGTGTCGTGTCCGACCTTGTCCAAGTCCTTCTTGACATCCTGAGCGATCGCTCCCGTGGCAAGAGAAGCCAACAGGACAACAGAGCCAAACTGTACAAAACGCATTTTTATCTCCTGCGGTGCCTGTAACCGGGCACGTAAAGTAATTTGGGTTCGTAGAGGATAGCAGCCTGCATTGCGGTATGCCACCACTGCAGGAATCGCGGCGGGCAGGATGCAAGTTCACGCAACGGTGAGGGAAAGTACGATAAGCTCTTAGTCCTGTATGAGTGCCGACAGAAACACGGCAACCGTTGCCGCACGCAGCAGAAAGAAAACCCAGCCCCGGAAGACTGTCAAAGCTTCTGTGGACGAAGCCGAAAGCCGTTTTCTGAACCGCGACGAATCCTGGCTGAAGTTCAATCAGAGAGTTCTCGAAGAGGCTGAAGACCCGGCGAATCCACTGATGGAGCGGGTAAAGTTTCTCGCCATTACCGCAAGCAATCTCGATGAGTTTTTCGAGATTCGCATTGCCGGAACTTTGCAGCGTATCGAGGATGGCTACAATCAGCCACAACCCCTCGATGAAGGTGGACTGACGCCACAGCAGCGGCTTGACCGCCTGAGCGAGCAATTGGTGCGCTTTGTCAAAGCACAGTATGTCTGCTGGAATGAACACCTGCTTCCAGCCATGTCTGCAGAGAAAATTCGCGTACTGTGCTGGGAGGAGCTAAGTGACGCAGCACGCGACCACGCGTTGGATTTCTACTCGTCTGAGGTCGACCCGCTGCTGACTCCGGTGACGATCGATCCCTCGCACCCCTTTCCCCGCGTGCTGAACAAAGCGCTGTGCCTGGCGTTGCTGCTGAAGCGCAAGCGCAGGCTAAATGGCTCCAAAACAGCGCCCGCTTCGCTTGGAGTCGTGACGATTCCCCGGGCGCTGCCGCGTCTGATCGCTCTGCCGAGCGATGAAGGCCGGACTGACTTCATCATGCTGCACGAGCTGATCGAATCGCAGGTGGAGAGAATGTTTCGCGGCTATGAGGTGCTCTCGCGCGCACCCTTCCGGGTCACACGCAATAGCAATCTTTATATGCAGGAGGAGGAGTCGCGGTCCGTACTGGAGAGCGTACGCACTGAGCTGCACAACCGCCGCAAAGGCGATGCCGTACGGCTCGAGATTGAAAGCTCCGCGACCGATGAGATCGTCGAACGGCTGCGGGTGAACTTCGAGCTTGATCCCTGGCAAGTCTTTAAGACCGACGGCCCCGTCAACCTCTCGCGGCTGATGAATATGTATTCCGAGGTCAAACGACCGGCGCTGAAGTATCCCCCTTTCTCCGGCTCCGAGCTAAAACTCAACAAGAAGTCGAAGGACATCTTCGACGAGCTGCGCACAAGAGACATCATGCTTCACCATCCCTTCGATTCCTACACAACGGTTGAAGGATTTATCGAAGCGGGCGCGGAAGATCCAAATGTTATTTCGATGAAGCAGACGCTCTACCGCACCAGCAAGGACTCGCCGATCTTTCGCGCACTGATCGAAGCCGCACAGAGTAAAGATGTCACAGTAGTGGTCGAGTTGATGGCGCGTTTCGATGAAGACTCGAACATTCGGTGGGCGCGCGAGCTGGAAGACGCCGGGGTCGGCGTTTTCCACGGGATCTTTGGCCTCAAGACACACTGCAAACTTGCCTTGCTTGTCCGTCGCGACCCCGATGGAGTAGTACGCCGCTATGCTCACCTTGGGACCGGCAACTATAACCCCGTCACAGCGCGGTTCTACACCGACATCAGCCTGCTCACGTCGAATCGCGATCTGACACTGGGGGTCCAGCGGGTCTTCAATTACCTAACGGCAGAGACTGATTCAGAATCCTACGGTCCCCTGCTGGTCGCGCCGCTCACCCTCGCCGACCGGCTGGTTGGGTTGATCGATCGCGAGGCGGAGCATGCTCGGGCAGGAAGGCCCGCGTCCATCATCGCCAAGATGAATGGGCTGCTTGACCGGCGAACGATTGAGGCGCTCTATGCCGCCTCACAAGCCGGAGTTGAGATCGACCTGATCGTACGTGGCATGTGCTCTTTGCGTCCTGGAATCAAGGGCCTCAGCGAACGCATCCGCGTGCGCAGTATCGTTGGCAGATTTCTGGAACACAGCCGCATCTTCAGTTTCGCCAACAGCGGCGATGAGGAGATCTACTGTGGAAGCGCCGACTGGATGCCCCGCAACCTTGTAGAGCGTTGCGAGGTGGTCTTCCCCGTGGCGGAGCCGGAGCTCAAAAAGCGCCTCCGGGACGAGATACTGAAGTCGTACCTGAAGGACAATGTAAAGGCGCGCCTCCTACAATCTGATGGCGAGTACATCAGGGCTCCTCGAACAGGAGCTCCCTTCAGTACTCAGGATTACCTGATGGAAAAGGCGATGGATACCCTTACAAAGTAAAGGGCGGCGATTATCCGCCGCCCTTCCACTCCAAATGCCCTTTAGAACAACTACTGAACCTTATATGTAAGAACGATGCTATGAATACGGGTCGCCGTGGTCGTACCAGCCTGTCCAGTCGCGGTGATTGTAACGTTGTACGTTCCCCGGGCCGCTGGCGTCGTTGTTGTCCCGCTTCCCCCGGAGCCGGAGGAAGACGAACCGGAGTTCCCACTACCGCATCCGCTTGCGGTCATGAATACTGCGGACAACATGAGCGCGAACAGCGTTCCCATCCATCGGCGGCGCGGAACCGCAATCAGTAGAAGACCTGCGAGGGTAACACCCGACCCTGCCGCATACCATGGGGTCATGCCCTGCGGCCTGTGGCTTCTCGATTTCTGCCCTTGAATGGCTGCTGAGGTCGCCGGCACCGTTGCCGTAAGCACGAACTGAGTTGTAACCGCGCCAGAGGATGAAGTAATCGTCACTGGCTTCACGGAAAATGAAGTGCCCAGCGCGGTGCCGGTATCGACATTCGCGGTAAGGTTCACGTTCCCGGTAAAGCCTGCCGTCGGCGTGATCGTAAGCGTCACGGCAGAGGCCGCGCTGCCGGTCGCAACGCTCGTTGTCGCTACGCACGGCGTGATCGAAAAGTCCGGTGAGCTCGTCGACACGACATCAATCTGTGTAAGGATCCCGGTATTCGAGGTATTCGTCTGCAATGCTCCCTTTGAGCTGGAGAATGTTGCATCGCCGGAGTAGACCGCGCTGACATTATGCGCACCCGAGGTCAGTTGCGTTGTATCGAGCGTGAGCGTCGCCGTACCGCCGCTGAGTGCAACAGGACTTCCCACTTTGCCGTTATCGGCGTAGAGCTGGACCGTCCCTGTGGGCATCGAAGTTGAGGACCCCGCGCTCGCAACCGTCACACTGAAAGCGTAATTCGTCGACGTCAAACCGCAGGTTGCATTTGACGTTGTGATGGTGGTTGTTGAAGACTGCGTGGTTGCAACAGCCCCTATCGGAGTTACCTGCGACCAATACTGCAACAAGGCTGTCGTATCAAGCGATCCCAGGCCGGTTGCCTGGTCATACCCCTGTGCTGCGGTAAAGCCAATCGGCAGTCCCTGCGAACAGTTTGGCGTTCCCTGTATGCAGGGAACCGAGTTGTTTCCCTGCGTGATGTCATGGAAGACATTGTTGTAGTAGGTACTGTTCAGGATGCCGTAGAGCATCGGGTTAACGTTCCCCAATCCTCCCGTACCCAGCTTCTGCTCCAACAGGGCCAACATACCCGCAAACGACGGTGCAGCAGCAGATGTTCCGCCAACAACGTTGTAAACACCCGACGAACTCGTGAACCCATTCACACAGGAGCTTTGCGCGCAGACGATATAGGGGTCGTGGCTCGCCGCAGCCGTAAGCGAGATGTCAGGCGTGTCGCGCGCCGCATCGTTGGGCACTCCCATACCTGTCTGCCAGGATGGCTTGGCGAAGAATGCGCTTGCTCCGCCGCCGCCAGCGCCGCCGGCCGTCAGCCCTGTGGTGCTGGAGGTCTCATTCCACGGAGATTCAGGTATATAGCTCTTGGCCGATCCGGTATAGCTATTTGACCCATTCGAAGAGTTCGAGGAGTTCCAATACTGGCTTGAATTGCCGACATCGCCGCTAAACATCGTTCCACCGGTGCCAGTCACAAACGGCGAGCTGGAGGGAAAATCAACTGCCAAACCTTGGCTGGCAAGCCCGCCCGAATCGCAGTCCGTTGCTCCTGAATCTCCCGACGCCGCAACTACCGTTATTCCCTGGGCGTTCGCCTGCTGTAGCGTCAGATTCAAGGTATTGATGCTCGCCTGCCCCCACAACGATTCGCAGTTGCCATAACTGATCGAAATAATGGAAGCTGCGACACTCGAATTATTCGAGACAGCATAGATCAACGCGTCGTCGACATCGGTCGTGCTGCTGTTGCCTACCGTTACAAATTTAATCGTCGCATTAGGAGCTACCGCGCCTGACCACTCAACATCAAGCATTGACTCAAGCAAATCACCCGAAGACCTCGTTCCAGCCCGATACCCGGTCGCCTGTACGATCTGAGGTGGGTTCGTAGGGAGCCCCGACAGTGAGCGGAATGTTGCTACGTCGCTAAGGCTGATATCCGTTCGCCCGACAACCGCGATCGTAATGCCGCTTCCATTAATCGACTGCGAAAGCAGCGGCCCTAAATTGTAGATTGCGAAGAAATCGCCCGGGGCCAGGTAATGGTTTCCGGTTGCAGGCGAGGTAATCATTGGTCGCACCGCGGCGTGACCACGCAGCTTGAAGTCGTTCAGGCCTCTCACCCCCGCAACGATATTCGCAATTGCCGCAGGAAGCTCCGGGTCACTCACATTGGCGATATGCCTTTCACCGTTCTCCGAGAAGGCGTGGATCTGCGTTTTGAAGGCACTCTCTACCTGGCCGATTGAGCCGCTCACCGTCACATAATTCATGCTCGGCGAAACGGAAGTTATGGCCAGCCCCTTCCCCTGGAGCCACCCTTTCACCTTCTCCATGTCGGAGCTTGAGATACCAAACCGTGCGCCGAATTGCTGCGGGGTGAGCCACTTGTGATACTGCGGCGAACTGGGGTTCTGCTGATCGGCAAGCAGTTGGGTCAGATTGCTTTGCTGAGCATCGGTCAAACCAAAATAAATCGTCACTGAAGAGAGCTCGGTATCCGCCGGCGCTTCGCCTAAGTCCGTTGCAAGACGCACCCTGGGCGAAACCGTTCTGCCGACCGGCGCGCGGTTGCCATCGTCCACGGCAATTTTAATTCGATTGGCCTGAGCGCCATAGAGCCATTGAGCCGATGCCCCCATAAGCAAAACAGCGAGGACAGTAATGCGAGAGACGACACGTGAGCTGATAGACATTTTCCTACTCAAGAACCCAAGTTTATACGGCGCTGCGTTTATGCCTCAAAGAATCGATTGGGCTGCCCTCCTGATGGCCGCCTGTACGTGAAGAGAAACACCTGGTTAGACCAGAGACCCCGGAAAAGGTTTCGGTTCGAAAAAATGCAATACGCACGCAACGAATCGAACGCTCTATTGCTAGACGAGGCTTTCACGCGTCAGGACGCACTCTATTGAATCGTGACCTGATATTGATCGGTATGCCGGACAGTGTTGACCCCGTCGCTGCCCGCCGTCGTGATGGTAAATGTTTGTGTTCCAAGGGGAGTGCCGGGGTCCGTCGTCGATCCCGAACCTGAACCTGAGTTGCTGCCATTCTTGCCGGCCCCGCAGCCGATGTTGGCTGTGATGGCGACGGCCGCAAGCAACAGCAGGAGCTTCGATAGAGCAGTCCGCCGCCGAGGCGCTACAAACCAGAACAAGGCGGCAAGTGCCGAGCCTCCAAACAGATTCCAATCGCTACTCAGGCGCCCACTGCTCGCGGTCTGTGTGGTCGCTGCCGTGGTTGTAATCTGCAACGTCGTGCTTCCGCCTCCCGTCAGCGTAACCGGATTGAAGGAGCAGGTGGTCTCCGAGTTTGGAGGGGGGGTGCAGCCGAAGGTCACCGTGCCGTTGAACCCGCCCACCATGCCAAGCAGAATTACTGCCTTGCCTGTCTGGCCAGCCTTTAGCGTCAGCGTTTGGGGGACCTTCGTAAGCGTGAAGTCGGCAATCGTCATTGGCAGCGTGGAAGAGGTGGCGGTATTGAAGTTGGCGTCGCCCCCGTAGATCGCATAAATGCTATGCGTACCAGCCAGCAACCCAGTCGAGGTAAAGATCGCAATGGATTGGTTTGGTCCATTCGGTATAACGGCAGTCGCTGTACCAAGCTGAATCACCGAGCCATTGAAGGTGTCGTAGAACACCACATTGCCGGTTGGCCCAACTGCGTTGGTCGCAGTGGTGAATACCGTCGCCGTAAGGATGAGGTTGACGCCTGCAAGGCTGGTTCCGGTCGATGTATTGGATGTCAGCGTCAGCGTTGAAGGCAGCAGGATCGGCTGCACCGCCTGCGGGGACGACGTGCTGGTGTTCCAGTTGGCGTCGCCGCTGTACTTGGCAACGATGCTGTGCTGCACATTGCCAGAGAGAGCCTGACTTGTGCTGGCCTGGTTGGTTGCCACCGGAGCCGTCGCTATCAACTTGCCATTGTCATAAAACGAGACATTGCCGGAGAAGTTATAGGTCAGCTTCCCATTGCCATTGTTATTGATAATGGCGGTTAATGTTACCGGCTGCCCGGCCTGCGGTGCGGATGGCGTCAGGCTTAGCGTCGTATTCGTATTGCCTTTAGCCGTTGTGAACGTTAGATTTTTGGGCGCCTGGCATTGAAAATCCTGGTTGCCGGCACACGTCACCTGAACGGTATAAGCATTGGTCTGCGGAGGCGGCGCATCGATGTTGATGTTTGCCGTGGCCGTATTCCCTCCAGGATTCGGCGAGAGTGTCGCCGTATAAACAGCCCCGGTAATTCCCTGTACCTGTGCGGAGACCGTTCCTGTCGGCGAGGCGCCTGCATTCGGCAAGGACACCGTCGCGGTGATCGTCGCCGTGCTGCCATAGGGTACGTTCTGCTGCGGCGATATCACCGCTGTCAGCGTTGCATTCACAATCGTCACAGTAATGACGACATTGCTGGTGCTCGCACTCCCCGCATAGCTCGAGTCACCCGAATAGGTAGCTGTCACCGAGTACGTACCGACATCCAGCGTGCTGACGGTAAAGGTAGCCTTGCCATTGCTCAGCTGCGACGAGCCGATTGTGCCCTGCGCGCTGGTAAACGTCACCGTGCCTGTCGGATTGGCCGTAGCATACGACGCGGGCGTAATCGTTGCCGTCAGCGTGATAGGGGTTCCGTAACCTGGGGTGTAATTATCGGCCACAAGCGCCGTTGTCGTGCTGATCGCTCCTGTTGCCCGTGGAAAGACCTTGACCAGCGTCTTCAAATTGACCGTGCCCAAACCGGTCGATTGCTCCCAGGTTCCGCTTGCCCCGTCTGCCTGCGAGTAGAGATCGGGGGTTGAGGCCAGGGAATACAACGTCGCGTTGACGTTTCCCTGCCGGCCATCGCTCTGCTGAACGATCTCCGTCATCGCATTGGCAAAATCGTCAACTGAACTTGTCGTCAAGTCTGGAGAGTGACGAAGAGCATCCTTCGGCAGTCCCGGTGCAGCTTGCCACGATGGGCGAGGATCCGCAGGGACAACAGCAGCATTGAGAGGAGCGGTCACAACAGCCGTCGCATCCGCAAGATTCCCCGTCTGCGTCTGGACCGATTGATCGCATGCATTCGACGTAATGACGGTGATGCCCTGCGCGCTGGCCTGACGGAAGATGACGCGATACGCCTCGAACTCCGCCGCGCTCTGTGAGCCCGTGCACTCGCTCGTCGTGACCGTGATGATCGGTGCCGTGTTGGCGTCGACAGCGGAAGCGACAGCGTCTATTGGATCGGTTGCATCGCTCGACAAAACCGTCTTGAGGCCGGCGGCAGAGATAGCCATCACCTTCGTCTTCGACGATGCCGGAAGATTGTCCAGCCCTGATATCTCTGCCACCGTGGATGCTACTGCGAGAGGCATCGAAGGAAGCGCCGGGCTGGCGTAGCGCTGACTGCCGCCAACCGCATAGTTGCGCAGCGAAACAGTAAACGCGCGCTGCACCTGGTCGGCCGTTCCTGAAACCGAAATTCTCGTTCTTGCAGGAGAGATGCTATCGACAGAAAGCCCCTGCGCCTGGAGCCACGCAGTCGTCGCCGAAAGCTGCTCGTCGCTTGCACCATAGCTGGCGGCAAACTGCTGCGGTGTAATCCAGTGGTGGTACGACGGCGACCCCACCGTGGTCTGGCTGGCCAGCAGTTGATCCAGCGCCGCGGCACGGTCGGCGGCGGGCGCAAGACGAAGCGTAAGCCTCATTGGCAGCGATACAGGAGTCGCACCGACATCCACTGTCTCCAGCGTCTGGTCAACCGTCGAAATGGTACGGGCCGCAACCTGCCGCCGCTGCCCCTGCACCATCGGTGCAAGCAAGCCAGACAGCAGCATTGCCGTCGAAACAGACAAGGTAAATACGCGGACTCTGCGGCAGAAATAGGGACGTGTAACCATAGGCCTTCCGCACGATGGTTACAAACGTGCATACAAAACACAATGCAAAATGACCGCCAGAGGGGGTAATCGAACTGGTGCTTTTGTGGGATGCCGGGCGCACCTCTTCGCAAGCGATAATGGCCGTTACAGCGAATACTTTCCTGCACCGATCACATGCTGTGCGACCTGCCTTCGCAGAGCGATCGTATCCGCTGGATCGTGCTTTGCAAGCCTGCGCAGAATGGCCAGCTGGGTTCGCAGCATATCTCCCTCAGCAACCGCTGCAATAATCCGGCGCGCCGAAAGCTCTATCTTCTCCATCGCTACAGACGCATAAATGCGCGCCATCGCTACAGCAATGGCCGATGTGCCCTTCGTGGACATTTTCTCCGCACGAAGAATCGCTGACTCCATCGCGAACACCTCGATGATCATATCGGCAATGGCCGCCATCACCTCCTCCTGCTCGGCAAGCTGCTGCATATACTTCTGGGTTGCCGACCCTGCGGCGAACAGGCTGAGCTTCTTCGCGCTCGCAAGCAGAGCGTACTCCTCCGCGAGCACCCCCTCGCGGTCTTCTTTCGCGACGGGTCCGGCCATCACTTCATCCATCAGTTGCTTGATCGCCGACATCAGAGCGAGCTTCCCACTGATAGCCGACTTCATCAGCCATCCGGTGATGATCAGACGATTGATCTCGTTGGTCCCCTCAAAGATGCGATTGATGCGCGAATCGCGATAGGCACGCTCCGCAGAATACTCTTCGACATAGCCATAGCCTGCATAGATCTGCAGCACGTCGTCCACAACGAGGTCGAGCATCTCCGAAGCCCACACCTTTACGATCGAGCACTCAACCGCATACTCTTCAATCGCCTTCTGGATTGCGCTGGTGTCGTGCTTATCCACTGTTGCCAGCGCGGCATCAATCAACCCAACCGTGCGATAGCTCAGGGCCTCGCCCACAAACACGCCCATCGCGCAGTCAGCAATCTTCTCCTGAATCAACCCGAACTCCGAGATCGTCTTACCAAAGGCCTTTCTCTCCTTCGCATACTGAATGCCACGCCCCAGACACACCCGCGCCGCGCCCACGGCGGCATTGCCCAGCTTGTACCGCCCGACATTCAGAATGTTGAACGCGATGTGATGCCCCTTGCCCACCTCGCCCAGCAGATTCGACGCCGGAATCTTGCAGTCCGCCAGAATCAGCGGACAGGTCGAGCTGCCGCGAATCCCCAGCTTATGCTCCTCCTTGCCCACGGTGAAACCAGGCGTGCCACGCTCCACAAGAAACGCAGTCAACCGCTCTTTGCCAACATCCTGTCCGTCCTTCACCTCGCACTTGGCAAAGATGGTAAAGACGTCGGCAAAGCCCGCATTCGTGATCCACATCTTCTCGCCGTTCAGCGTATACGTTTGTCCATCGTCTGATAGAACTGCACGCGCACGCGCATTGAGGGCATCTGAACCCGACGTCGACTCCGAGAGTGCATAAGCGCCAATGAACTCACCACTAGCCAGTTTGGGCAGATACTTCTTCTTCTGCTCCTCAGTGCCATACCAGACAATCGGCAGCGTTCCAATTCCTACATGCGCTGAGAATGAGACAGAAAAGCTGCCCTGCTTCGCGATGTTGTCCGCGATGATGGCCGACGTCACCTTATCCATCTCCAGGCCGCCATACTCCTCGGGAATATCGACCGAAGTCAGGCCAAGGTCGCTGGCCTGTTTGATCAGCTTGCGAGTAACGGCGTAGTCCTTCGCCTCAATCGCATCCGAGACCGGCACAATCTCATTCAGCGCAAACTCGCTCGTCGTCTGCGCGATCTGGCGCTGCTCCTCCGTAAAATCTTCAGGAAAGAAGCAGTCCGCAGGAGCCGCGTTCGAAATAAGAAAACTTCCGCCAGGGATGATCTTCTTGTCGGTAGCAGTGGGAGCAGTCATTGTGGACATGGCGTTACCTCAATGTGGCGCAGTTGGATGAGTTTGAATATCGCGATGACGGCTGACATAAATCCTGGAAAAACGAAGAAAATGTCTATTCCAGTCCATCGGAATGTGTCGGACCGGCTCCAGATCGGCATATGGTCATAAACGTAACCGCATGGGAGAAAAAGTGAGCTCAGAATAGTGATGACGACAAAGCTTCTTTGATGAGACGAATGTTTGAGTACTCCAATCACAAGTCCCACAGATGAAAGAGTGAAAAACACGGTTTCCACGGAGATGGCTTGCATCGGACCGGGAGCCAGCAATCTGAGTACAGAAAGGAAGAGATGCCACCCGGTCATCATCAGGCTTTCGGCTAGAACAAAACCGAGAACCAGTCCGTATATTGCACTCCCGCGACCTGTTAGCAGATTCATCGTTCAATCCACAGCCTCAAATATCCCAGCAGCCCCCATCCCACCGCCCACACACATCGTCACCATGCCGTACTTCGCCTTCCGCCGAGACATCTCGCGCATCAGCGTCGCCGTTAGCTTCGCCCCCGTGCATCCCAGCGGATGCCCCAAAGCGATCGCGCCGCCGTTCACATTCAGCTTCGCCGGATCGATCCCCAGCACCTTCACCACCGCCAGCGACTGCGCCGCAAAGGCCTCGTTCAGCTCGATCACATCAATCTGATCGAGCGTGAGCCCTGCGAGCTTCAGCGCCTTCGGAATCGCATGGATAGGACCGATGCCCATCTCCTCCGGATCGCACCCCGCATAGGCGAACGCAATGAACCTGGCCATCGGCTTCACCCCAAGCTGCGCCGCGCGCTCCGCCGACATCACCACCGCAGCCGCCGCGCCATCCGAGGTCTGCGACGAGTTCCCCGCCGTCACTGTTCCCTTCGCATGAAACACCGGCTTCAGCTTGGCCAGCGCCTCCAACGAAGTATCCGCCCGCGGCCCCTCATCCACCTTGAAAACCGTCTCCACCGGCTTCAGCCTTCCCTTTCCATCGGCAGCGTTCGTGGTCACCGTCACGGGCACGATCTCATCGTCAAACCTGCCAGCCTTGATCGCCGCTAGCGCCTTCTGATGGCTCTGGTACGAAAACTCATCCATCGCCTCGCGCGCAATCCCGTAGTGCTTCGCCACCCGTTCCGCCGTAAGCCCCATCGACATGTACGACCCCGGGTAGTTCTCCACCAGCCACGGATTCACCGAGACCTTGTTCCCGCCGAACGGCACATACGACATGCTCTCCGTACCGCCCGCAACAATCACATCAGCACCACCGCCGCGAATTCTCTCCGCCGCCAGCGCAATCGACTGCAACCCCGAAGCACAATACCGATTGATCGTCATCGCCGAAGCCGTCACCGGCAGGCCTGCGCGAAAGCTGGCTACGCGCGCGACATTCATTCCCTGCTCCGCCTCCGGCATCGCGCAGCCAAGAATGACATCCTCAATCTCAGAACGATCAAGCTGCGGAATTCGCTCCAGCGCACCTGTGATTGCAGTCGCAGCCAGGTCATCCGGTCGCGTCGTCTTCAACATCCCACGCGGAGCCTTCCCTACCGCCGTCCGAACCGCCGATGCAATCACCACGTCTCTCATAACAGTTTCCTTCCCGCTAGTTCCTCAGCGGCTTGCCCGTCTTCAACGTAAAGGCGATGCGCTCCTGCGTCTTCTTCTCGCCACACAGCGAGAGGAACGCCTCGCGCTCGAGGTCCAGCAGATATTGCTCGCTCACCGAAGTCCCCGGCGCAACGCGGCCTCCCGCGAGTACGTGCGCCACATGGTTTGCCACCTTCACGTCGTGGTCCGAGATGTACCCGCCCTCGCGCATCGTCCACACGGCGAGCTTCAACGTGGCGAGCACCGATTCTCCCGGCGCCGAAATCTCCGTTCGCGGCGCGGGCGCGCTGTAACCCGCGTCGGCAAGCGCGCGTGCGCGGAGTTTCGCGTCGATCAACAGGCGGTCGCGGTTCGCCGTGATGTTGTCGGAGGCGCGAAGAAAGCCCAGCCCGCGCGCCTCTGCCGCGCTGGTCGACACCGTGGCCTTCGCAATCGTCTCGAAGTTCTTCTTCACTGCCTCGAAGATCTCAATGCCTTCACCACGCGCGTCAGGGCGTATGCTCGTGCCCGCCTCCACCGACCGCAGCAGCATCTCCTTGCAACCACCGCCGCCCGGAATCAACCCCACACCCGTCTCCACCAGCCCCATATACAGCTCGGCATGTGGTTGACGGGCCGTAGCATGGAGGCTGATCTCCACGCCGCCGCCCAGACACATTCCATAAGGCGCGACGACAACAGGCCGCGGACAGAACTTGATCGCCTGCGTCATGCCCTGGAACGCGCGCACCATCAGGTCGATCTCGTCCCACTCCTCCTCCTGCACCGAGAGCAGTAACTGCATCAGGTTCGCGCCAACGGAGAAGTTGCCGGAGTCGCCAGTAATAACAAACGCCTCGAAGTTCGCCACCTGCTCACTGGACGGCTTCAAAGTCTGCGTGATCAGCGAGACGATGTCACCCCCCAGCGCATTCATCTTCGAGTGCAGCTCAATTGCCGCCACCCCATCGCCCAGGTCAACGACTGACGCGCCCGGATTCTTCTTCACCACGCCACGCGCCTTCTTCACAATCACAAGCGAGCCCGTACCCTCAGCCGCAGGCACCGGCTTATAGCTCGCCGAGAACGGATCAAAATAAGCTCTCCCGCTCGCGACCGAAGTATCGTCCTTGTACCAGGACGGCTCCTCGCCATGCTCGTCGGCCCACTTCAGCAGCCGCTCAACATTCGCCGCAATCGGCGCACCCGCCGCGCGCATCTTCTCCGTCGTGGCCTTCACACCCACAGCATCGAAGATCTCAAATGGCCCAAGCTCCCAGTTGAAGCCCGTCCGCATCGCCGTATCCACCTCGACGATGTTCGCCGCCGGCTCACCCGCCTTATCCGACACGCGGTGCGCCGCATACATGAACAACTCCGTCAGCAGCGGCCAGTAGAACGCCGCCGCCTTGTCTCTCTTCACATCGCCGTGTAACAGTTGCGCCACCCGCGCGCCTGTCGCCTCCACATTCTTCGCCATCTCCAGCGCCGGAAACTTCGGCCGTTCCGCCAGCTTGTACTCCAGCGCCTTCCAGTCGAGCGCCAGCCGGATATCGCGCCCCTCGGTGTCCTTGCCTTCCTTCTTATAGAAACCCTGCCCAACCTTATCGCCGATCCACTTCTTCTCTAACATCGTGCCAATGAACGCCGGCAGCTTCACATCCGTGCGCTCATCGCCAATCGCCGCGGCCTTCGCCTCGAAGTTCCTTGCCACATGCGCCAGTACATCCACACCCACCAGATCGCCCAGCCGGAACGTCCCCGTCTTCGGCCACCCCAGCGCCGACCCCGTTAGGGCGTCCACTTCTTCGATCGTCAGCCCCTGCTCCTGCATCAGCCGAATCGCGTTACCCATCGAGAACGTGCCAACCCTGTTCGCGATAAAGTTCGGCGTGTCGCGCGACCGCACGATCGCCTTGCCCAGCCGCTGATCGCAGAAGTGCGCAATCGTTGCGACAGCTTCTTCGTTCGTCTCCTCCAGCGGAATAATCTCCAGCAGCCGCATATACCGCGGCGGATTGAAGAAGTGCGTTCCGAAGAACAGCGGCTTCACTTCGGTTGGCAGCGCTTCCGCAAGGCTGGCGATCGGCAGGCCGCTGGTGTTCGAAGTCATGATGGCGTCCGCGCGGCGATGCGGCAGGACCTTCGCATACAGAGCGTGCTTGATCTCAAGATTTTCGGCCACCGCCTCCACGATCCAGTCGCAGTCCGCGGTTAGCGCCATGTCGTCGTCGAAGTTTCCAGGCGTAATCAGGCGTGCGGAATCGTCTACATAAAATGCAGCGGGCTTCGCCGTCTTCAGTCCATCGATCGCCGACCGCGCGATGCTGCTTCGTTGCTGCTTCGACGCTCCCGCCTCAAGCCCGGGCGGCACGATGTCGAGCAGAACAACCGGCAACCCGGCATTGGCAATATGCGCGGCAATCCGCGACCCCATCGTTCCCGCACCAAGCACTGCTACCTTACGAATCGTACGTTTGGCCCCAGTGATCCCGCTGTTCGACATTCTCTCCGCTCGCTCCCGTCGCAAACCAGCTTCCAATGCGGATGAAGAATACTGAATGACTATTCAGCACGTCAAGAACCGCTGATTGCCAACTCGTAAGCTGCCGGTTATCTGCAACTTTCCTCCTTGTACAGTTGAAGCCGTATCATGCAGACCATATGAGTGCCGAGATCAGGAACCACACCGCACAATTACTCTCGCGGAGAGAGTTTTGCACATGGGGTGGCGGAGCCGTTGCCAGCCTCCTTACGCGCAGTCTTTGGGCCGCTCCCGCAAAGGGAGGCTACCTGCTCGTCGCCTCCACCGACCGCGAACGCATCATGAAGGCGGCGGACGGCTATCTCTCCGCCGCCCCCCTCACCGTGACCGCATCGCACAGCGAACGCAGCCCTGGCAGCCCGCACGACTACTACTCCGAGGGCGACTACTGGTGGCCCGATCCAAAGAACCCCGGCGGCCCCTACATCCGCCGCGACGGCGAGTCCAACCCCGCGAACTTCAACGGGCATCGCGAGGCCATGGTCCGTCTCAGTCTCATCGTGCCCGCGCTCACCGCCGCGTGGCTGCTTACGCGCCAGAAGAAGTACTCCGACCATGCAGACCATCACCTTCGCGCGTGGTTCGTCGACTCCGCCACGAAGATGAACCCGAACCTCGAACATGCGCAGGCGATCTTCGGTGTCAACAAGGGCCGCGGCATCGGCATCATCGACACGCTGCATCTGGTCGAAGTTGCGCGCGCCGCAACGCTGCTGGGCAACGCCAGCGCGCTCAAGACCAGCGGCGAGGTCCGGCGCTGGTTCGCCGAATACCTGGAATGGATGCGCACCTCAAAGAACGGCCAGGAGGAGCGCGGCGCGAAGAACAACCACGGCACCTGCTGGGTGCTCCAGGCCGCGGAGTTTGCCCGCTTCACCGGCAACGATGATGTCGTCGCATGGTGCCGCGACCGCTTCCGCACCACACTGGTCCCCAGCCAGATCGCCCCCGACGGCAGCCTTCCGCTGGAACTGGCCCGCACCAAACCCTACAGCTACTCCCTCTTCGACATGGACGTGCTCTGCTGCCTTGCGCAAAGCGCGTCCACACCGCAAGAAGATCTCTGGGCCTTCGCCACACCCGATGGGCGAAGCCTCAGGAAGATGATGGAATTCATGGTTCCGTTCATCGACGACAAGAGCAAGTGGCCCTTCGAGCACGACGTCGAACATTGGGATGACTTCCCCGTTCGCAATCCTGCGCTTCTCTTCGCGGGTATCGCCTACGATCAACCTGGCTATCTCACCGTTTGGAAAAGGCTCAATCCTGATCCAACGGTCCCTGAGGTCATTCGCAACTTCCCTGTCCGCCAGCCAATCCTCTGGGTATCATGATTCTGATTAAAGACACAAACGCGCCGTGGAGGCCTCCCACGGCGCGTTTGTATTCGTTCTAAACTACTTCTTACCGCCTGCAAGCCGGTTCATCTCATATCCCGCCATCAGGAAGCCGCCAACGCCGTACACATGGCTCGACGAAGGCTTGAACTTTCCTGGCTGCGCATCCACCGGCTGAATCGAACCCAGGCGTCCGTCGGCATAAACATGCTTCAGCATCCCAGCCCATGACTTCTCCACGACCGGAAGATACGTCTTACGATCGAGAATGTGCTCATTGATGCCGTATGCGATGGCATAGGTAAAGAACGCCGAGCCCGAAACCTCCGGCAGTTCATACGCACCCGGATCGAGCAGACCGGACCGCCACAACCCGTCCTCCCCCTGGATCGACTTCACCTCTTCAGCCATCTGCTTGAACTGCTCCACGTACTTCGCACGGGTCGGATAGTTCTTCGGCATAATCTCCAATACCTTCACCAGACCGCCCAGGACCCACCCGTTGCCGCGCGACCAATATAGGTTCTTCCCGTTGGCCTGCTTCTGCGTCAAATAACGTTCGTCGCGGAAGTAGAGATGGTCCGTCTGGTTGTAAAGTGTCGCGGACGTAAGCCACCACTCGTGGTCCATATAGTCGAGATACTTTTTGTCGCCCGTGGCGGCATACATGCGCGCAAGCACAGGAGGGGCCATGTAAAGCGCATCGCACCACCACCACACCAGCTTTTTGGGGTCGTCCGGACGGATTACCAGACGATCCATAATCTCCTTCGTGTTCGCCATGCGTACCGGTTTGCGCGCTCCCTTCGGATCACCCAGGTAGAGGTCCATGTACGCCTTGCCCATCGCCTCATCGTCAGCATGCGGAAAGCGGTAATCGAGCAGCTCCCACTTCTCCTGCTCGGAGAACTTCAGCACGGCATCGCGAAATGCCGGGTCTCCCGTTGCCTTCGAGGCTGCAAGCAAACCGTCGTACATGGCAGCATACGTCCACAGCCGATTGAACGTCGGCTCGGCAACCTTCACCTGCCACGCCGCCACTTTTTTGACAACGTGCTGAATTGCCGCTGGCTTCAGCTCCGCCGAAATATCGGTCGCCAGTGGGCCTGGATCGTCCGGTGCGTCACCCGAAGCCTTCGAATCAGGCACAGGCTTACTCGCCGCCGCGGAGGAAGCCTGCGCTGCGGCCATAGTGACCGATCCAACAAGCAGCCCTAAAGCAAGCATGCCAGCAACTCCGGTTCGATAGATGCCGCTCCATGGTTTATGGCGGACAAAGGGCTTCAGATTGAGATCAGTAGGGTTCATTTCTAGATAGTTCCTTTCAGTTCAGGCAAGACCCTGGTTCATGACAAGAGCGACTGCGCTGCGCAGTCGCGCGGTATTGCCCTCAAACGAAGGCCGCAACCTTGGAGCCTTCGAAAAGGCATTCTGTTTCAACTCCGCTTCAATCTTCGGGCCAAAGACATGCCAGGCAGCCGTAATGTCGCCGACGATAACAATCTCGCTCGGGGCCAGCGCCGAGGCGATCATGCGCAGACCGCGTCCCAGAAACACGGACATCTTCTCGAGCGCCTTCACCGCATCCGGATCTTCGGCCTGCGCCAGCTTCACCAGCGCCGCAAAGCTTGCCGGCGCGCGCCTGCCGCTCATCTCCTGGTAGTAACGCAGCCCTGCCCTGTTTGAAGCGACCGTCTCCCAGCAGCCGTGCCCGCCGCAACCACACAGAAGCCCGTCTCGCTCCATCTCGATATGGCCGAACTCGCCCGCCATGCCATTGGAACCGCGGAGCAGGCGCCCGTTCGAAAAAATACCTGTACCGATACCTTCGGAGACGTTAACCACCACAAGGTCCTGCAAGCCGTCGCTGTCCCCAAACCACACCTCCGAGAGCGCACAGGCATTGGCCACGTTATCCATCTCCACGCGTAGCCCGGTCGAACGATGAATCTTAGACTTAATGCTCTGCACCGGCCAATTCAGGTTTGGCGCGAAGATCGGCTTTTCCAGTTGCGGATCGGCGCGTCCAGGCAGGCTGATTCCAACCCCATCGAACGACTTGTCCGAATGGTTCGCGATCAGCTTGTGGATCGCGGCAACGATCGAGGCAATCGCTTTCTTCGGATCAATCGGAAGCGCAACAACGTTCTGCGCCACAATTTTGCCGCCCAGGTCTGTAACTGCGACGGTCGTTTGAGACGGATGAATATCCAGAGCAATAACAGCGCGTTGCTGATTCAACTCCAGAAAAGTCGGGTGCCTTCCGCGCGGCAATCTTCCCGTCGATCCGTCCAGTACCCATCGTTCCTTGATCAGGTCCTCGACGATCAGCGAAATCGTGCTGCGCTGCAAACCCGAAATACGGGCCAAGTCGGCGCGCGAGATTGGCTGGCGCGTCCGGATTAGATTGAAGACAAGGTTCCGGTTGATCTGCCGCGGAGTCTTGTTCGACGCGCTGAGCTTTCGCGTAAAGGTAAAAGCATGTGTGGGAGGAGTTGGCATTCTAACTTTCTTACGGGTCTCGGACAAGGAACTACTGTTGTTGGAACTTTTTACACTATCGCCCGCATCTCAATCCAGTGCGCCGTCCGATAAGCGACTGAGTTACCCGCTTACATTCAAAGGCGTTTTGTACGCTCTATGAACTATCTTTGTCAAAACAAATTCATAGATTGACGACAACCTCAATTTCTCATTCGCTAGACCGGTCGACTGCGTATGTTGCTCTAACAATTAGCTAATTGCACTCCGTTAGCCACCAGCCACTCGCTCAAATTGAGCAAAATCTGCCTCGCCGGCGCAGCCCACAAAAGGGTTGTTTCGAGATAACCCTTCCTCGGGGATTGACAATTGTTTTATCAGCGGACTATCTTTCACTCCGTTTCCAAACTTTTTAAATCTTTACGAATAGTCCATAGACAAACGTTTGATTTAGAACATTTATTCCTCTGGAGGCAGTAGAGACGATGCGCATTTCTTCCCTATCCCTTACTCTGGCCCGATTGCTTGCAATAGCCATATTCGTATTTCCTGGCATTGCCGCGCGGGCACAGCTCAGCACGGCCACGATGTTCGGCGTCATCACCGACTCCACCGGGGCCGTTGTGCCCGGCGCCACTGTCACCCTCACCCAGACCGACACCAACTTCACTCGTGTCTCCACGACAAAAGCCGACGGCTCTTACCGTGAAGAATTCCTGCCCATAGGTCCATACAGGGTCTCGGTGTCAGCACCCGGATTCAAGTCGCTCCAGCGCACCGGCGTCGTGCTCTCCGTGATGCAGAATGCCTCGCTCGACCTTTCCCTTGAAATTGGCGGGGCCGAGCAGACGATCGACGTAACAGCCGATGTCCCGCTCGTCAATACTGGCAACTCCGCCCTTGGACAGACAGTCTCCAACGTTGAAATCGATAATCTCCCCCTGGTCAACCGCAACGTCGATCGCCTTCTGCAACTTGTACCCGGCATACAGAAGGTCGACACCATCAATAGCCTTGGCTACCAGGAGATCAAGGTTCTGGCCAACGGCTCAACCGATGGCTTTGTCGGACAGGTCTCCTACTACCTCGACGGCGGCCTCAACATGACTGGCCTCCGCAACTCCGGCAATCAGGTTCCCAATCCTGACGCCATCAGCCAGTTCAATGTCGTCACCAATAACTACAGCGCACAACTCGGCCGCTACTCCTCCGCGGTTGTCAGTATCGTCTCCAAGAGCGGAACCAACAGCTTCCACGGTTCGGCCTTCGAGTTCTTCCGTGATCGTAACTTCAACGCCATTGCTCACAACTCCGGTGCCAATGCTACGAAAAATCCTTACAACCAGCATCGTTTCGGAGCTACGATCGGTGGACCGATCCGTCACGACAAGGACTTTTTCTTCGGAAGTTTCGGCGGATATCGCTTCATTCAGTACAGCGACTACAGCGGTAGCCTGCCCAGCGATGCGCAGATGCGCGGAGACTTTTCAGAGAACATGCCGACCACTGCGGAGCAGCCGAACTGCACCACGGCTCCCACGGCAGCGGCAAACACTGCGGTTCACTTTCTCGTCTGCAATCCCGTCACACGCACGCCTTATGCTGGCAATAAGTTGCCTTCGGTAGATCCCACCGCAGTCAACATCCTGACTTATCTGAAAAAAGTTCTTCCTGCGCAGCAACCCGCGCGGACCGGCGATACGCGATACACCTATCGCACCCGTGGAGCCATCCCCGAGCAGAATGAAGAATATCTGATCAAAACAGATCATCAGCTCACTTCGTCGCACCGTCTGACACTTAGCTACTTCCTGCTTAACTACAAAGTTCGCATCAATCCGCAGAGCCCGATGTTGACGCAGCTCTGGTCCTACTCGAACTACGCCAACAAGCAGCAGAATGCCAACATCAGCGACGTCTGGACCATCAGTCCACGCACGGTCAATCAGTTCTGGGTCAACTACACGCGGCAGAATGGCGGGCGCATTCCTGTGTCGGGCGATCCTACTAAGCAGACCCTCGCCGATTTCGGCTCTGATTTTGGAGTTGTCGGAACACCTTCGCTTCCCGATATCAACGTTACCGGCGTTGAAGGTTTCCGCCTCGGTCAGGCCATCACCGGACCCAAAGCAGGCGCCAATGTCTATGGCATCCGCGACGTGCTCAGTACGACGCGTGGCAAGCATACTCTCTACTTCGGTGGCGAAGCAGGCCTCGAAAAAGACTTCCAGCTCACCTCTCTGAACAACTACGGCACCTTCAACTTTTCCAGTGCCAATGCTGGAAACGCGTCTGCACGTACGACCAATGCGCTGTCAGACTTCATTGCGGGCATTCCGAACACCATGGGACAGGACACTGGCCTCTACGCCAACGCCAATTACTTCAACTACAGCGTCTTCGCCCAGGACGACTGGCGCATCCTCCCCAACCTGACCCTCAACCTCGGAGTCCGTTACGACTGGCAGCAGGCCCCTACCGACCCGCAGCGGATGCAGACCAACTTCACACCGGGCGCGCAGTCGCATGCGTTCCAGAATGTGACCATCATTGGCAAGACCGGCCCGCAACTCGCTCCCGTCGGACTGCTCTTCCCCGGCGACCCTGGTGTGCCCAAGGGCGGCGTCTTCACTCCCATGAACCACGTCTCGCCACGTCTTGGGTTTGCCTATGATCCCTTCGGAAGCGGCAGGACCGTGATCCACGGCGCAGCCGGTCTCTTCTTCGGTGGCATCTCAGGTAACCAGTGGGAGTTCCCCTCGAACTTTGCGCCTTATGCCGTACGCAACAGTTACAGCAAGGTTGTCTCCCTCACACATCCCTACACCGGCGACCCAACCGAGTTTCCGACCGGGACCAATCCGTATCCGGGCTTGAGCTTTTCGCGCGGATCCAACAGCGCTACCTTCCTGCCGATCAACCAGATCGTGGCCTTCGATCCCAACTATCGCTGGCCGTACTCCATCCAGCTCAATTTCGGCGTTCAGCAGCAGTTGACCAACAGTCTGGCCTTCAGCATCTACTATGTCGGTTCGCTCAATCGAAAGAACCCGATTTACAACGATATCAACGGGCCGCAGTTCAATATCACCGCCAACAACACCAGCGGTGCAAGCTGCACCGACCTCACCAAGCCATGCGCTTATGCCAACACCAGCGCCACGGTCAACAATCGCCGGCCGCTCAACTCGCAGTTCGGTGCTTCGGCAGCCAGCCCAATCTACAGCAATGTGTTCATCATTCGTTCTAACCAGAACTCCAACTACAACGGACTTCAGGTCACCATCGAACAGCGCATCACGCACCACATCAGCGCGCGCGGCTACTACAGTTGGAGCAAAACGTTGCAGAGCAACAATCTTGATTCCACAGGCGGACTCAACGGAACCTTCGTCGATGCCAACTACCCACAGCTTGAGTATCGCCAGCGCTCCGATCAGGACCGGCGCCACATGATGACAATGTCGTTCGTCTGGAAACCAGACTACTTCGACAAGTACAACCGTTTCGTCAAAACAGCGTTCAACGGCTGGACCGTGACCGGAATCTGGACCGCAAACAGCGGACAACCCTTTACTGTGACCACAGGCGTAGACAACTACTTCTCCGGTCTTGGAAATAACCGTCCGAGCATCATTCCCGGAAAGACTCCCAGCACCCTTCCCAATAGCTCGCGGGTTGTGGAGATGGCAAAATGGTTCGACACCTCGGTCTATTGCCGTCCTGGAGTCGATGCAGGCTGCCCCGGTGTCGGCCCTCTGGGAATGCTCGGCAACACGCGTCCTATGCAGCTTGATGTCCCTGGGTATCGCAATGTAGACGCATCACTCTTCCGTTCGTTCAATCTTCATGAGTCGCTGAAATTCCAGCTCCGCGGCGAGGTCTCCAACGTCTTCAACCTCGTCAATCTGGGCACTCCGTCGGCTGCGATGAACAGCACGACCTATGGCCAGATCAATGGCAGCGGTGGCGGTCAGCGCATCATCCAGGTCGGCGGACGAATCCTCTTCTAACGAACGCAACAACCATCCTTCTCCCGGAGTATCGAACCTCGATCCTCCGGGAGTTTCTTTTTAAGTGACAGAACGCTTCCCCTTGCCTGCGTCGAAAAGGAAAACCGGCGACCGGCTCCGGTATAGTAAGTCTTCCGGTAGTTGTTCTTTTGGAGGTAGTTCCGTGCGCGCTCGACGTGTGCTAGCAGCAACCATCACCCTCGGTCTTGCCCTGTGCGCCGCTCGCGCGCAGGACCTCGCGAGCTTCGAGAAGCGGACCCACGTCAAGGTCCTTCCCAACGGGCTGACACTCATCGTCTGCGAGCGGCCCGAGGCCCCCGTCTTCAGCTTCTACACCCTCGTCGACGCCGGCTCAGCCAACGACCCCCAGGGTGCCAGCGGCCTCGCACACATGTTCGAGCACATGGCCTTCAAGGGCTCCGAGCAGATCGGCACCACCAACTACCCCGCCGAAAAACTCGCACTCTCCAAAGTCGAAACCGCCTACGCCGCCTACGATGACGAATACCGCAAGCGCGTCGGCCAGGACCCTAAAAAGCTCGAGTCCCTGAAGAAAGCCTTCGACGACGCGCAGGATGCCGCACAGAAGTATGTCATCCCCAACCAGTTCTCCGAGATCGCCGAGCAGAACGGCGCCGTCGGCATCAACGCCTCCACCAGTGAGGACTCGACGCAGTACTTCTGGTCGATGCCGTCCAACCGCCTCGAGCTGTGGGCCTACCTCGAAAGCCAGCGGATCGCTCAGCCCGTCCAGCGCGAGTTCTACAAGGAGCGCGACGTCGTCCAGGAGGAGCGCCGCATGCGCATCGACTCCTCCCCCGTGGGCCGCATGGTCGAGCAGTTCCTCGCCACCGCCTACGTCGCACACCCCTATGGCCGCTCCGGAGTTGGCTGGGAGAGTGAGATCTCGCAGGTCTCCGCCACCGAGGCCGAGGCCTTTCACAAGAAGTACTACACGCCGTCGAACATCGTCATCGCCGTCGTCGGCGACCTCAAGGCCTCCGAGACCATGCCCGTCCTCGAGCGCTACTTCTCGAAGATCCCGCCCGGCCCCAAGCCCACGCCGATGACCACCGTCGAACCGCCGCAGTTCGCCGAAAAATCCGTCGTCATTAAAGAGGCCACGCAGCCCTTCTATATCGAGGGCTACCACCGCCCCGACTACCGCGACCCCGACGACTCCGTCTACGACGCCATCACCGACATCTTCTCCAACGGACGCACCGCGCGCCTCTACCGATCGCTCGTCCGCGACCAGAGGATCGCCGCCGCGGCCGAAGGCTTCTCCGGCTTCCCAGGTTACAAGTTCCCCGGCCTCTTCGCCTTCTACGCTGTCCCCCTCCCCGGCCACACACCCGACGAGATCCGCGACAGCATCCACAAAGAGCTCGACCGCCTCAAGACCTCCGACGTCTCCGATGAAGAGCTCGAGCGCTTCAAGACCCGCGCCCGCGCCGACCTCCTCCGCGGCCTGGCCGACAACGACGGCCTCGCCCACCAACTCGCCGAGTACCAGACCCGCTACGGCGACTGGCGACAGCTCTTCCGCGACCTCGACAAGATCAACGCCGTCAAGAAAGAAGACATCCGCCGCGTCGCCAACAAGATCTTCGTCGACTCAAACCGCACCAGCGCACGCATCGAGTTCGTCGCGCCACAAAAACCCGCACAAGCCAGCCAGGGAGGCGCGCAGTGAAGACATTCATGAATCGTTATCGGCTAGCCTTCTCCGCTGCACTCATCGCGGCAATCTTCACGCCATCCGTTTCGCTCGCGCAGGCTGCTCCTGTCGCGGCACCACCAAAGCCCGCCGCCCCGGCACAGCCGTGGAAGAAGATACCCATCCCGCCACTCCACGCCTTTAAGCCTGAGCAGCCTAAGCGCATCGAGCTTGCGAACGGTCTCGTCATCTTCCTCCAGGAAGACCACGAGCTTCCCTTCATCAACGGCTCCATCCTCATCCGCGGTGGCAGCCGCGACGAGCCCGCTAACAAGGTCGGCCTCGTCTCTATGTACGGCCAGACGTGGCGCACCAGCGGCACCACGACGATCAGCGGCGACAAGCTCGACGATCAGCTTGAACTCAAGGCCGCGCGCGTCGAAACCTCCGGAGGCTCCGCCAACACCTCCCTCCGCTGGTCCAGCTTCAAGCAGGATTTCGACTCCGTCTTCGCCTCGGCCATCGATCTCCTCCTCCACCCCGCCTTCAAGGCCGACAAGCTCGCCCTGAGCAAGCGCCAGATCGACACCGGCATCTCCCGCCGCAACGACGACGCCTCGGGCATCGCCATCCGCGAAGCCGTCAAGCTCGTCTACGGCCCCACCAGCCCATTCGCGCGCCAGCCCGAGTACGCCACCGTCGCCGCCGTCACCCTCGACGATCTCAAGGCCTGGCACGACAAGACCGTTGTCCCCAACGGCATGATCGTCGCCGTCTCCGGAGACTTCGACTCCGCCGAGATGGAGCAGAAGCTCCGCGCTGCCTTCGAGCCCATGCGGAAGGGCCAGACCATCGCGCCTGAAAAGTTCACCTTCACCGACCCCACGCCCGGCATCCGCTTCGCCAACAAGGACGACGTCAACCAGTCCAACGTACTCATCGTCGGCCTCGGCACCGAGCGTTCCAATCCTGACTACTACGCGCTCTCCGTCATGAACGAGGTCTTCTCCGGCGGCTTCGGTTCGCGCGTCGTGCAGAACGTCCGCACCAAGCTCGGCCTCGCCTACTCCGTCGATGGCAGCTTCGGAGCCTCCTACGACCACCCCGGCATCTTCTACGTCATCGCCGGGACCAAGAGTGCCTCCACCGTTGCAGCCACCAAGGCGATGCTCGACGAAGTCAACCGCCTCAAGACCGTCCCGCCATCGCCAACCGAGTTGGCCAAAGCCAAAGACCAGCTCCTGAACTCCTTCATCTTCCACTACGACTCACCCGACAAGATCCTCAACGAGCAGGTCACGCTCGCCTTCTACGGCTACCCATCAGACTTCCTCGAGAAGTACAAGACCGGCATCGAAAAGGTCACCGCCGCCGACGTCTCCCGCGTGGCGAACAAATACGTCGACCAGTCCAAACTAGGCATCGTCGTAGTAGGCAACCAACCTGAGATCAAGCCCCCGCTCTCCGAACTAGGCAAAGTCACCGACCTCGACATCACCATCCCACCACCACCCGGCAAACCCGGCCAGTAGCAGATCAATGCCATGTCATACAAATATTCGATATAGGTGAGCTTTCCTTGAATACGATCCGCTCTGTCGCTGTTGTTGTCTCCTACGTTATTGGAAGCTTGGTGGTACAACCGTCTGGTGCACAAAGCCCAGTGCAAGAAAAGATACAACTACCTTCGGGATCTTTGCCGATCGACACCGAGAAGCTAATCAACTCAATTAGAGAAAGCTACTACCATCCGGATGACCTCAGCGCTTTGGAATGTACCGTCTCTGTCGATTGGTCTGGAGTTCCGACCGGTGTCAAGACAGATGAAGCTCAGGCTCGCCTGAAGGTTCTCAACGACGTTAGAGTCCATTCCAAAGCAGCGCGTGACAAAGTTCCCGAACTGACCTTCGACTGGGGCTCTGGAACTTTCAACGCGAAGGAACAAATGGAGAGCGCCATCAAACAAATGATCAATGGCTTCTACCAAATGTATTGGCCTCTGATCGGGTCCTTTCCCCTTCAAAAACCATCAGAAGTAAAGAAGATCACCCAAGAAGCAGATGGGCTGACACTAGAATCTGTGGAAGGGAATGCCAGCATCGTTCTCAAGGCTAACAAGGATAATCTGCCCATTCGCTACAATGTTGATAGCCCCGTAATGAAAGCCGTGATGGAGCCCTCCTACAGTCCGTCGCCAAACCCAATACCGGGTGATCGCAGTCGTTTAACTGGTCTCAAGGCCACGGATCAGTTTGGGAACTCGACCATTAATCTCGTTCTCTCACTCGACTATCAATCCCTGGGAGGATTTAATATCCCGCATAAAATTACGCTTACAGTCAGCCCCACGGTCTCGATCCCGATGGAGTTCTCAAACTGTACAGTCTCGAAGATCGTGCAAGTAGCCCCACCTGTTCCCGTCACTCCAGCGACGAACTGACGCATATCGAGGACGTTGTACTCAGGTCGAAGCATGACGCTGGATGCCATTCATGCGGTTTCATCGCATGAGTGGGAGATTCGAGCGAAGCTCGAACCGCTTCTAGGTACGCCAAGCCTTCAGGCTTGGCTCTCTCAAAGCGCTGCGAAGCAGCTTACCGCTCTGCCGAAGGCCAGAGCGAAGTCCGCAGGACGAAGCGATTGATCTATTGCCTTTCCGCCGAGGCTCAAACCATCTTGCTTCTCCAAAAAGGGAGTGCCTCTACGCATCGCTCCGCACAAATGACTCGTATTCCAGCGTGAGCCGCTCGATCGCAACATGCGAGGTGTCCGCATTCAGCTCCGTGATTGCCTCGTAAGCACTTGGCCAACAGTTCTTCAGCCGAAACACAATCACCACATTGTGCTGTCCGTCCAGCAGTGTAATCGTGACATCCCGCCGGTAGCCGCTCCCTCCACCCCCAACGGACACCACCTGGCTCGCCCACGACTGAAAATCCAGGTCACCCTGAACAATCTCTCTTTCCAGAGTGATCGGCTCATAGGCCGTAAGCCCCGGCGCCTTTTGCGGTGAATTCGTAGCGCTCGAGCCATCGCGGTGGGTCACCACACTCGTGCTCCATTTCAAAGGACTCACGCGCGTCACCCCCGTACGCGTACCGCCCCAGTTCACAACAAACGAGAAGTCCTCCAACGGATCTTTATTCACCGCCATCTCTCTCACCTCATCGATGCAACCAGGAACCCGGAATTTCTGCGATGCTATCACTTCAGTCCTCGCTGCATCATGATTGGTTCAACTTTCGCGATCTATCCACAGGCATCGTTACTCGTAAACTCATGCGCTCCAACACATCTCTCTCATTCCCACAAAACACCGTTTATTTCCACACAAAAACACCGTTTTTCGCTCTTGCTTCCGCAGGAAACAGGAGTAGAGTTCATTTCACCGGGGGAGCAATCCTCCAGAAGGAGAGAGAAAAAAAGGAGTCATCAGGAGAATCGGAAACGAGACTCACACGGCGCTCAGGAAACTGGATGGCGTGGATGGAACCAGACAAGCTCTTGCAGAGGAATGAGCAGCGGGCAACGACAGAAAGCGCGGGGCAACCCGCAGCACTGAAGGAGTCCGAGGTTTCAGGAGACTGCGATCCGGGGTCCGAACCGGATCTTCGAGAATCGGAAAAGCCAGGGGCGATCGACCGCAAGGTCAGGTCGCCCCTTCGCTATTTAACCCTCTTCAAACCTGCTCCGAAGCCTACCTTGAAGCTGCCACGCCAAAAATCAAAAATAAAGGTGTCATTTTGAGCGAGTCGCAGACCAGTCGACGAACTCCAGCATTTTGCTTTGTCGTCTCAACGATCTACTTCCTGATCTTCGCCATCACCGCCGAGCAATACTCCTTGCCCATCTCCTTGCTCATCTTCTTGGCATATCCGAAGTTCTTCGCCACATCGTCCCACTGGAATACCTCGCCGCGACACTCCTTCAGCTTCGGTCCATTCATCTCCCAGTAGCCGGAGAATATGGCATGGTCCTTCGCAATCAACCGGACCTCGCCACCTTTATCCTCCGCGTTTCCCGAGGTAAAGACCATCGGCCCCACCTTATCGTCGTGTCCGCGAAACTTCGCCGCCACCGGGTTTGCTCCCTGAAGCTGCATCACGGTCACATCGTCTGTGTAGCCGCCGGAGCCCAGGTTGATGAGGGCCTCCGATCCTCCCGTCCCGCTCAGGTCGGCAGTCAGCACGACCGCCGGCGCGTAGTGTGCATTTGCCGACTCCTTCGGGAACGTATGGTGAACCACACGCTGTACTGCGGGAAGGAACGCATTCCAATCGGCCGTCGCTGTTGGCACGCTTGTGGCGCTCACAACTCCTACGCTACTCAGCATCCATATACCAGCCAGAAATGTCTCTCTTGTCATCGCTATCACCTGCGCCTTTGGAGTTCTCTGCCGCCAAGCCTACTCGGCGATCCGGTTTTCTCCCATTCCCCAAAAGGGCCACCACCCAGGATTTTCCCCATGAACAGACCTGAAAAATCTGTAACTTGCATCGGAAGGTTCGGAATTTCCCTGGAAAATCCTTGTCAAGCCACAAATCGTATAAACGGTTTATTTACAGCATCTTGCATTTGCCGGTTTCTCTTGGAATGTTGCTAGACTTTAAATAGGGGCCTTGGGAGCCTGCCTGGTAATAGAGGGTGCAAAACGGAACCTCAAAGGTACTGCTCAAATAACCCTTTTGTTTCTAATATTTTGCATAATTGATACCCGGGGGGGTGGGTGCCCTCTTTAACGCTCATGAGAAGATAGCGTCAGAATGGACACGCAACAATTTGCCATAGCCATCATGGCCGCCGGAAAAGGCACGCGGCTCAAGAGCAAGCGCCCAAAAGTGCTCCACGAAATCGGCGGCCGCGCTCTCCTGCTGCACGTCATCGCCGCAGCAAAAAAGGTCGTTCCGGCCAGCAACATCTACTGCATCATCGGCCATGAAGCTGATCGTGTCCGCGCAGCCGTCGAGTCCACCGGCGTCCAGTTCGTCCTCCAGCCGGAACAGCGCGGTACCGGCCACGCCATGCAGATGGTCAAGGCATTCTTCGCGCTCTCTGGCGCGCCGATACCGGAGAACCTTCTCGTCCTCTCCGGCGACGTCCCGTTGATCCGCCCTGAAACCATCACCTCCATCTGCGAGACCCACCTCCGCGAAAAGGCGGCGATGACCATCCTCACCGCCGTACCCTCCGATCCCACTGGTTACGGCCGCGTCCTCCGAGTGAACCCGAATGCGCCTGAAGTCACAGCGATCGTCGAGCAGAAATCACTCAACCCCGACCAACTCGCAACACCCGAGATCAACTCCGGCATCTATTGCTTCCGCACCGCTTCCCTCTTCGAAAAACTCGACAGGCTCGACACCAACAACGCTCATGGCGAGTTCTACCTCACAGACGTCGCCGCAATGCTGGTCGCCGACGGCCAGCGCGTCGTCGCCGTAAAAGCGGACTCGGTCGACGAAGTGCTCGGAGCGAACACCATCGCCGAGATGATGCACCTCGACGCGGCGATGCGACTCGAAACAACAAAGAGGCTGATGGCCGCAGGAGTGACGATCTTCCGCCCCGATACTTGCGTAATCGACGCCGAAGTTGAAATCGGACCCGATAGTGTTATCGAGCCATATGTACAACTCTTTGGCGCAACGAAGATCGGCTCTGACTGCCGTGTACGTTCGTACTCGGTGCTCCAGAACACGACGATTGGTGACAATGTTACGGTCCGCAACGGTTGCATCATGGACTCAGCAACAATTGCAAACAATGCGATTATCGGGCCGTACTCGCACCTGAGGCCCGAGAGCGAGATCGGCGAAGGCGCTCACGTCGGCAACTTCGTCGAGACCAAGAAGGTCACACTCGGCGCAGGATCGAAGGCGAACCACCTGAACTATCTCGGCGATGCCGTGATCGGGGCGAACGTAAACGTCGGAGCCGGTGCGATCACGTGCAACTACGACGGAGTGAACAAGCACCGGACGACGATAGGCGACAACGTCTTCGTCGGCTCGGACTCGACGCTGGTCGCGCCCGTCACTATCGAATCCGGCTCCTACATCGCCGCTGGGAGTACCATTACCGACGATGTTCCAACGGGTGCTCTCGCACTCGGACGCGCCCGCCAGGTGACAAAACCCGGTTGGGTCGAAGCAAAGAAAGCCGCCCGGGATCAGAAGCAGACATAGAGACGTCCGCTTCTTCAGAACCGAGAAACCGCACAAGATCAAATACGACTAATGGCCCCACGAGCGCAGCCGATGATTGTGTAGAAGCGCGACTGCGCCTGGAGCCTTGTAGACAGATGCCACATGAAAGAGTCCTTGTGGTTGATGACGAGGCACCGGTAAGGGGTATCGTGGCTGCGTTGCTTGAACACAGCGGCTACTCTTCTGTCACTGCGGGCAGCGCGGATGAGGCGATTGAGACGCTCAGCCAGGACCACGGATACTCTCTAGTTCTTTCCGACATTATGATGCCGGGCACCGATGGTTTGACACTTCTCGATCGAATCTCTGCCGATCATCCGGGCCTGCCTGTGATCATGTGTACCGCAGTGCATGACGTCCACGTCGCCACCAGCGCATTTCGTCGAGGCGCGTTCGACTATCTCTTGAAGCCCTTCGAACGCATTCAACTTGAGGGAGCGGTTGCTCGTGCAGCCGAACACAGCCGCAATTTACGACAGAATATTGCGTATCGTCAGCACCTTGAAGAGATCATCTCGGCGCGCACAAGCCGGTTACGATCGACGATGCAAGACCTCGAACGCAGCTACGACATCACGATTGAAGCTATGGGCGATGCTCTGGACCTGCGCGACGAAGAGACCGAGGGGCACTCGCGGCGAGTGACCGCATATACCGTGGCGTTGGCCCGATCTGCCGGTGTCGATGGAGACCATCTGCGCATCATCGCTCGCGGGGCATTCCTTCACGATATTGGAAAGATCGCAACTCCCGACGCTATTTTGCTAAAACCGGGACGGCTCAACGCGGAAGAGATGGTCATCATGCGGGAGCACTGCCAGAGCGGCTACGACATGGTTCGCAAGATTCCCTTCCTGCGCGAAGCAGCCGAGATTGTCTATGCCCATCAGGAGAGATTCGACGGTAGCGGATATCCACGCGGATTAAAAGGAGAGGAGATCCCGCTAGGAGCGCGCATCTTCGCAATCGCAGATGCGCTCGATGCGATCACGTCCGATCGTCCTTACCGCAAGGGTGCAAGTTACGACGTGGCGCGTAGTGAGATCATACGGTGTTCCGGAACACAGTTCGATCCTGAGATTGTCAGGATATTTCAGGAGATTAAGGATGAGGCCTGGAGCAGTCTGCGTGAGCGATCCAGGCACTGCGACTTCCTCGCATTTACGGCCCTCTGAATCTTGTCGGCCAACTTGCATAACCGCCTTGAAGGCTTCTAGGATGCAGAACCGGGAGGGAGAGCTATGCCCACACTGAATCAAGCGGAGATCGCTGCTTACCTTACAACGGATCCTGGATGGAAGCTGGACTCGGGAAAACTTGTCCGTGAATGGAGCTTCAGCACTTTCACAGAAGCAATAGGCTTCGTCAACAAAGTTGCCGATCTCGCGGAATCGGCAGGTCACCATCCTGATATCGACGTTCGCTACAACAAAGTTCAGCTGAGTCTTGTCTCCCATGACGCCGGAGGGATCACCAAACGCGATATCAAAATGGCCGCTCGCATTAGCGATGTATTCGGTCGAACCTAAATAATGAAATTTTGAATATGGAGTTTTTTGATTTGCCAAATGCCAGTTACGAAACCACTTCTACATATTAAATTATTGATTTTATTGGCTTTATATTTATATATTCAGGGTTTGGAATGAGTTAAAAATGCGTCATTTCTATGGTGCAACGTATTTTTTGGACTTTCGTGTTACATATTGTGGTATATTTTCTTCATGGGGACGATGTTCCCAGACAATTTTCAGCTTTGAGTGAATGAATCCTCAGCTGACACAAGTTGCGTCACTGGCCTCCCGGCACGAGCAGCAATGTTCGTGCCGTCTTTTTTGCCACAATCTCAAGCCTCAGATTAGGATTGCTGTATGAAGCGAATTTTGGGATCTCTTGCATTAGGTCTTGTCACGCTTGCTGCATCGGCTCAGTGGAGCAATCCTGGGGCAGACGTTCCTGCCTACAATGCAAAAGCACCGACCAAGCCGCTTCCTGCAATTCTTAGCGGCAACCAACTTACAGGCGAGTACTTTACGCATCCCTACCAGGCGACCGCGTATAAGATGGCCGCCAAGATCCCCGCTGTCCTTCACCAGCAGCCCTGTTATTGCCATTGCGACCGCGCGATGGGACACAACAGCCTTCATAGCTGCTTCGAAGGTACTCACGGAGCCGCCTGCTCCACGTGCATGAAGGAAGCGGTATATGCCTATCAACAGACGAAGAAGGGCAAGACTGCCGCGCAGATTCGTGCCGGAATTGAAAAAGGCGACTGGATCGATGTCGACCTCGAAAAAGCCACAATGTAGGCCCAGCGCCCTGAGTCTGGCGTGACGTCTCTTCCCTTCTGTGAAAGTCGTGTGTAACGGGATTTATTCTGACTGCCTTCAACCCTGCTATGGCTTCCTCAGCATTCAGTTCTGCTCCATCGCGACTCGTATGAGTTATGCGGGTCGACGAAGAGCGATTCAACCTTTGCTTCTCCAAGCACGCCGTAAGCAAACCAGCTAGTTTTTCACGCAGATACTTATTCACTAAATGTGTCTGGGGGTCCGCGCCGGCGCGTATGCTCGAAGCCATGAACTGGATCTTCTGGGCGTTTCTTTCGGCTGTCTTCGCCGCCATGACTGCGCTATTCGCCAAGGTGGGTGTGGCCAATATCGACTCAAACCTTGCCACGGCGATACGCACCTCGGTGATCGTCTTGTTTACGTGGGCGGTCGCGTTTGGCCTGGAGAAACACAATGGCCTTACCGAGATTGGACGGAAGAGTTGGATATTTTTGATCCTGTCTGGAGTTTGTACAGGCCTGTCGTGGCTTTGTTATTTCCGCGCCTTGCAGATGGGGCCTGCTTCGAGTGTCGCTCCTGTCGACAAGCTTAGTGTGGTCTTCGTGGTCATTGGAGCGTGGCTGTTTCTAGGGGAGAAGCTAACTCTTATCAAGGCTGGCGGAGCTTCGTTAATCGCTATTGGCGCGGTGATTCTTGCTTTTGCCTGATAAAGCTCACTTGAAGGAAAACTGTATAATAGAGACAGTTCTTTGCAGAGCCCAATGCAATGTTGGTGCCAGCTCCAGATGGGGGCGTCACGGCTTCGACGGGATTGCTTGCGGCAGAGAGGCATGCCGGGGTGTGAACACCCGTAATCGCTCACAAAACTATAAGTGCCGAACCTCAATTCGCGCTTGCTGCTTAATTAACTAAGTAGCCGATTGCTTCCGCTTCGCCTACGGGCGGATACCAATCGTCGCACAGTAGGCTGGCCAAACCTGCTCCGCCTGTGCGGGAATGGCGAGATCGATCAGGCTGGTGGCCGTTACATCTTCGCCCGTTCTAAGTGCCGGCTACGAGACAAAGATGACACGGGAAAAGCATGAATGCTCTCTGTTGAAGGTTTTTTCGGACGCGGGTTCGACTCCCGCCGCCTCCACCATACTTAAGTTGTTTAGTTTTACGTACATATAGAACAGTACCATTCCAGTGACCGATAGACCGGTCATGCTAACTCCCTATCGACGCTATTTGAAGAGCCGTTCCAAGGCTGCGGACCATTTCTACAAACGCTGCACTCATCCCATGTGGGTTGAGGCACAGCGAACGGAACTTACGTTCGGCGCAGCTTGAAGACCGGCAGTTGGAGCGCGCCATCGGATCTGTCGCGCGTTATTGAAGAGGCCGAAGATCCTGCTGCGACCCCAGAGCGAACTCAGCTAAGCCACGATCTACAAGCCGTTTCTCGCCGGTGGTATACACGGCGCCCCCCACATTTCAGATTAGACGTTTACGGCCATGCTTTGATCTGGATGGTCACAGCGATTCCTGGGGTAAGAGCGAGTGTGAGAGGAACGGCTTCAAGACCGGGTACCAGGTTGAAGGTCCGTTCTTTTGGAATGGGTTCAAAACCCTTTGGAACATCAGTATGAACCGTGAGGATTCCTTTAGGCTTTGTGATGCGGATGGAGCTGGAACTGGATTGAGTGATAGCTTCGGTAGATCGCGATACTACTGGCAAGATGAACTGAAGCGACGCTGAGGTGGGGAGATGGGACCACCGAAGGAGCCGCCAAACTGGTTCGAACGATACGGAGCTTTGGTCGTTGCTCTCCACTGATATGCGTTCAGGGAATCGCTGCGAAAGTACTCGTAGGCCGACCCGTGCAGAACATTGGTGCCGGATTTGAGGATCGCGTTAACCTGCGCACCTCCGTAGGTGCCAACCGTCGCGTCCGCATTGTTTAACGAGGCTTTGACTTCCTGGAGTGAATCGAGTGGCGGCGTTATGTTGATAAATCCATTCAATAGTTCCATGTTGCTCACGCCGTCGAGCGTGTACGTGGTTCCGGCCCATGGCAGTCCGTTGACGCTCGCACTGATCGCCGTAGTTGCCCCGGCACCAGCTGCAGACTCAGGAGCACTTCCGAATCCTGTGGCGACTGAGCCAGGAACAGTCTGAACCAACTGTGAGAAAATCCTGCCATTCAGCGGCAGGCTTTCAATCTGCGACTGACTGATGACCTGTCCCATGGAGCTGCTGGTGGTGTCGATCAGTGGCGTGGCTGCCGTCACTTCAATAGTCTCCGCTTTGGACCCAACCTCCAGAATGGCATTTACCTGCGTCGCATTGTCCACGACGACTGTATTTCCATTAGAAATATAGGGACGAAAGCCTGGAGCATCAAATCGTACCCGGTAATTGCCGGGCTGAAGGTTCTCAATTCGGAATTGCCCTTCGGCGTTCGTTGTGGCCACCGCAGTGATATTCGTCTCCTGATTGATCACAGAGACCTTCACATTGGGGACGATCGCTTTGCTTCTATCTTGCACAGTTCCCACAATTCTGCCGCTCACGCCCTGTCCCTTCAGAGCCGGGGCAGACAGAAGCACAAATGCTGCGAACAGTAAACTTAGAACCCGAAACGGGTCCCCCAGCGTCGTACTTTTGAAGGACCGAAATCCACTTCGCATACTGCCTCCCATTTCACTTCCTTCTCCTCAACCAAAACCCGCCACACTTAGCTCTCAACCTTGTGCTCTCGTCACTATTCTGGATGTCAGCTTTTGCCCGGCCTTACGGACCAAAGGCCTTGCGATGATGCGGATCACCCTAGAGGAATGCCCGAAACAAAAACAAGTGACCGTGGGGTTACGAAGGTGCGGCAGAGCTCGTTACGTCATTGATTACAGGTGTGTTTCACCTTTGTTACATGCAAATGTCACGTGATTTGGCAGGACTAAATGACAATCCCTCCCCCGCTCAAGAAGGCACAATCTATGCGTAGAGGAGAGAAGAGACAGGTCAAGCAAGAGAACGCACTAAGAGACTCTGGGTCGCAAGATGCGAGCCATGCAAAGACCTCTTGCAGAGCCCTGTCGCACAGCTTCTTGAACCTGAACCGATCGCCTCGGTCCGGCCGCATAATCTCTTGAAAGTACTAAGTTAGTGCGCCGGCGCAGGCTCGGGTGTATTGATCACTCCCTGGGGGTTAGCCACCTTCAGGGTTTTGTGGACAGCAGCTAAGGTCACTCCCAAAACACCATAACCTTTTTCCAAAGGAACTTTAACTAAGACCTGGAACGGCTGCATTTCGGTAGCTGCCCCATGATCCGAAATGAGACCAGTAGCTTTGAGCAGTGTTTCAGCTCCGGTTTGCGATGTGGCAAACATCGTAGCGCCTTCGGTCCCGGTGGTGTCTAGCCCACCCAGCATCACAATGTGCCGTCCGGGGACGACGCCGGGCTGCACAGATACCACTCCATAGTCCATCGTTAGCGTGTGGGTCACCGGATCTCGCTCCGTATGATAGCTCGCCTGTTCTCCTGGCTGCGGATGGGCATTTTGAATCTCCGCCCGCCACCCTTCGAGTCGCGAATCCGGGTTCTTAAAAACCAGATCGCCCACATTCATCAGTTGCGCCACGGCCACGTTCTGAAAGGAAGACCCTAGCAGAATGACACTGTGCTGGCGAAGATCGGCGGGTGTGATCTCACGGCTCGGCTTGAATATCGGTTGCACGCCCATTTGGCCAAATAGGCTGGCCAGCATGCCGACCGCCTGCAGTTCACCAGCTCCCGTGTAGCCATTGTCGTAGTAGAGCACGCCTGCTTCAGAAACTAATGTTGGGTTCGACGCAAACTGACGCGCAAGATGAGGGTCCACGAGAGCGCCGCGATCATCACTTGCACCCTGCCGAAATCGAAAGAGATCGTTCGAGTTGTCCAGCAGAAACACCGCGTCAGGGTAGGCAATAACTGGTGCTGTATCATCGCCGATCAGGTTGGCCCAAAATGCCTTCACCGCATCGGTGCCGTTCCGGTAGTCTTGGATCGTCTGCACCGTCGGCTTCTCTTTCTGCTGGCGCGTCCCCAGCCAAAATCCTAACGAAAAGAGAGCAACGGCAAAACCGGCAGGCAAGGTGATACGAAAAAATCTCCGAATGCGGACTTGCTTGCGCAGAGGGGTGGGAGCGCTAAAAGAAGTCAGAGTACCGGGAAGATTGCCGGGCGTAGAAGTGCTCCGCAGATCTCCATCTGCATTGGACCCTGGGGCAGTACTTGGTGCGAGAACATGAGTTGCCAAGGACTCGAAGTGAGGATGGTAGTCGCCCTTTGGGATTTCGATATAGATAAGGTCGCGACTTCCCTCTGAATCGTAATACTCTTTCAGCTTCTGCCGCAGCCTGTGGATTTGCACACGGACGATGGTGTCTGTCTTGGGGTCGAAGTCCTCCGCTCGGCCAAAGGCCTCGACACCAATTGTGTATTCCTTGAGAGGTTCCTTCTGAGAGCCTTGGAGGGTGCGCGCAGCGAGAAACCGGAGAAGTTGCTGTAAGGTCACCGAATTGCGAAAGGATACGGACTGTAGGATGCGCTGAATCTGCCTATGGCATTCTTCAGCAGACAAAGACGATACCGCCTCGGCCGACCCTTCCACTCCCCCACAAACCACCTCCACTTACCAGAGAACGCTAGCGTCAGAACGCCCTGATAAGACACTCCTACCTGGTATACCGGCAATTCGCTTGAGTCGCCACATCACGTGCTGAACTCAACAAAAAAGGTGGTCACATGATATCGAATCCCTCTTTCACAGCGCGCGGCAGTCACGGAATCTTTCTTGCGAGAATCCAGGGCTTTAACACGCGCCGATGCGCAGTGGTCGAACCACTGCGCATCGCTTGACACCACTCAGATCAACCGGTACGAAAACCTATCCTCTGACCTTCATATCCGTATCCGATGCCATCATTTGGGTAGCTCCATTGTTTCCAGTCCGGAGGTCTCACCGGCCACGCCATCGTAGCGGCTTGCCTGTCAAAACCTCTTTAAATTCTTATCTCCACTTCGATAGCACGGAGTTGCCTGGCTCAATTGCAGATGTTCAGTCAGTCCCCTACTTTTTCAGGATGTGTCGCTGTTGTCGGTCGATAACAAGCAAGCGGCTAAGCCCTGGGAAAAGCTCGACTCTCGCCGCCTCCACCATCAATTACCCTGGAACCAAGGTTAGATAATCTCCTCCTTGTGCTTCTCAAGAGCACCTCTTCTCGGGCCTCATAGAGGACGATGGTGATCGCCTCACTCCGTCCGACATCGAGACTGCAGTTTGATACGCCTGAGGGTCCGCCTTCATGCGGACCCTCAGGTTTCCTAGAATGAAAGCTTCACCGATGCTTGCAAGGAACGACCTCCACCAATGCCATTAACACTTCCCTGACCCGAGCTCGCCGTGTTTGTTACCTTTCCAAAGGTCGATGACAAGCTGGCGGAATATGTCGAATTAGGATTGCTGAACTGCGGTGTATTGCTCAGCTGAAATGCATCCAACCGAGCATCGATCTTCGACTCCCGGATAAATGGAAATGATTTGAAGATTGAGAAGCTATTTTGGATGTAGCCGGGACCATAGAACTGATTGCGTCCTGTATTCCCCAGGCCGACATTTGCGCTAGTGCATGGAGACGACGTGCACCCCGCCGGCTGAGCAAACGCCGTCGGATCAAACCAGGCGGATCCGGTTCCGATTCCCTTCAACACACGATACGGCCCTAACAGGCTCGCCGTCTGGCTTGTACCTGGAGTGTTGAGGCTGGCAGCATTAGCTGACACGGTGAAAGGAGAACCCGAAACCAACGAGACGATACCTGAAAGCTTCCAGCCACCAAAGACCAGCGATGGAACTCGGGATGACGCCAAGCGGTGGCCCGAACCGAAAGGCAACGCATACGTGAAGCTCTCAACCAGAGTCAAACGGCGATCATAGTCATTTGGAGCATAGTTTCTGCGTTTGTTGATATTGAACATAAGCGCCGAATCGTCCGAAGGAACATAACCTAACCCCTTCCCCCATGTAAATGCGGTCGATGTCGCAATGCCATTGGAAAAGCGGCGATCAAGTTGGGCCTGCAGCGCGTTGTAGTTGGAAGAAAAGCCCATCGTAATGGCTGTCGTCGTTGCCGTGCGACCAAATGGAGCATATAACGGCTTGGAGGTATTTCCCCCGCCATATGTAGAGGGAAGATTCATATCCTGCTGGGTGGCCATTCGAGTACCGTGATTGCCGACATACGCTAGTTGCAGCGATAGCTTCCACGGCAGAGCTTGCTGTACGGCGACGTTCCACGACTGCACATAAGGATTTTTATAGTCCAGAGGGACTACGTTGTAAGCCTGCTGTGTGAGAGCCGACGTATTTGCCTGAATGATGCCGTTGCTGGGAATGGTGACTGGAACCGGCGCCGGAAAACCCGCCTGGAATGTCGCGACCTGACCGTTGCTCAGCACGGCAGGGGTATAGGAGGTACTGCCGACCGGTGTATAGCTATTGTTCGATCGCACTGGATAGTTGAACGCATAGCTATCATCTGGAAAGGGCATGTAGCTAATGCCATAGCCACCACGTAACACCGTTGCTTCCGACACGCGATAAGCAAAACCTGTACGCGGAGCAAAATACCGATACTGCGTCTTCATTCCGAGATTCGCTGGATTATTGCCAATACCAGCCAGGACCAACGTATTGTTTGTTGGATTGTAGTTGGAGAAACCGCCCGCTTCTGCTGGAGTCGCCGGTGGATAGAACTCCCAACGCAGGCCTAAGTCGAGCGTAAGCTTTTGGGCCACTTGCCATTTGTCGCTGATAAAAGAGAAGAACCACCACTGACGATAGCGCGTCGGATTAACAATATCCCGTCCCACTGAGCTCGGAAGATCGAGCAGGAAGCTGGCCATCGTATTCGCGACATTGTTGACAGCGCCAGATGCGTTCGTCGATGTTTGATTACCGACAAAGGCGATCGTTCCTGGGCCACCGAAGGTCTGCGACTGAGAGATATCGTCGCGAACACGGCGCAGATCAACGCCGAACTTTACCGTATGGTTATGCAGGACCTTAGTCCAGCTATTGACGAAGTCAATATTGGACTCCGAACGATCCCAGGGGATCGACTTGGAATAGCCGAATGCTGGATTCGAAAAACCGTCCAGGCTAATCTGGATCTGACCCGAGGTAAAAGGAATTCCCGCGATATTCACGCCGGCTATGCCAAGCTTGGTGGCATCGTTGGAACCATAGTTGGTAGGCCGCGCCCGATTGATAAGATGGGCGACGCCAATGCGCGTCTCCGTGAAGAGTGTGGGGGAAAAGACATGGCCGTAATTCACACCCGTGCTGTAGGAGTTCTGAACGCCTGTCCCTTGAAAACCATTGCCTGCCGGTCCACCCGCAAAGGAACTGAACGCAGGTGCCTGCATGATCGTGACGCGCTGGAAGCTATAACGGGCGCTAAGGCGATCCTTCTCACTTAAGCTGTAATCCCCTTTTAGGTCGAAGCTTTGAGTGTCTTTGGTAAACGGTAGATTGGTAACGTAATTATTTGTCGGCGCCGCCAGATTCGTGAGATTCTGATTCGGTTTTGGCATCTGTTGAAGAATCGCAAGCGAGATGGGGTTTACACGACTTATCGGTATCTGATTATTAACGAAGGGTTGCCGTCCTGTGCCATCGGCATTACCGGTTGCCGGATCATAGATCTGGCCCGTCTTCTTTGCGGCATCAAGAGGCGCGCTCAGGTCGATATTGCCCTGCGCATTCGGGGTATAAAACTGAGTTGGAACGATCGTAAACGTGTTCGCGATGGCCTCACGGTCCGTTGTGCGAAGATAATCTCCGAACAGGAAGAGCTTGTTATGGATGAGGGGACCACCCAGGCTTCCGCCGAAGTAGTTGTAGGCCAGGTGGCCAAGCGGTCCGCCGAAGTAGGAGCGTGCGTTCACAGCGTTGTTCTGAATGAACTCAAAAGCAGAACCGTGAATTTGGTTCGTACCGGACTTCAAGATGACATTCGTGACAGCGCCGGTTGCGCGACCTAATTCCGCTTCATAGTTATTTGTTGAGATATCAACCGAACCGATGGCATCTGCCGGGGGGATGATGAACTGCAACAGACCCGTCCGATTCGTATCATCGATACCTTCGATCTGATAGAGATTTCCGTGGCGGGGAATGCCATTGACTCGAGTCTGCAAGGCACCAACTGCATTGAAGAACTGGGAGTTCTCAAAGCGGACCGGCGTTGTGCCAGGCACAAGATTTAAAAGCTGTTGGTAGTTGCGCGTTCCGCTGATCGGGAGATCTGCAATCTGTCGATCTTCAATATTCGTCGCAATGTCGGCGCGGTCCGTCTGCAACTGCGCAGGAGCCGCTGAAACATCGATCGTCTCCGACACGCTGCCGGGGACGACAGTCACATCTGCACGAGTCGTCGAGTTGACGAAGATGACTACGTGCTCCATCGTCTGTTTCTTGAATCCCTCGTGCTCAACCGTAACTCGATATTCTCCTGGAGACGTGCCTGGAAATGTATAGTTGCCGCTGCCGTTGGTGACCGCGTGTTGAGATACATTGGTTTTTTCATTGGTGATTATGACATTCGCGTTCGGGATGGAGGCTCCCGATTGGTCCTGCACAATACCGACGATCGTGCCACTGACAGCCTGGCCATAGGCCACCGAGGCCAACAATGTCATCGAAATACATACAGCCTGGAAAATTCGTTGAATGAGCATCTCTTTCTCCGTCACAGATTCTGGTTTCTTGCAGGTAAAACGCCGACACGCTTGTGCCGGGTGGGAGCCGTCTCACAACGGAATTGTTCTCTGTTCTGTCCGTGGTGATCTCAAAAACACAACGACACTTACAGTCGCCAATACAGGCAGTAGAGCGGCGACAAAAAATGCTGGGGTGTACCCAAACCTGCCAACCGTGTTTCCCACGAGGACAGTGAATGCTGTGCCAGCGAGTCCCGCCGCAAAACCGCTGAGACCTGTAACCGTGGCCACAACATTCTGGGGAAGCAAGTCCGACGGGAAGGTGAGCCCCATCGTCGACCAGCTGGCAAATCCCCACAAGGCGATGCAAACCAAAGCAATGGCAGCGGACGGACTCGAGGTTCGAGCGGCCGGGATGCCTGCAAGTATGGGAATGCAGCTGACTATGCAGATAAGAATCCTGGCGCGCAGTACGGGCATACCACGGCGAATCACCAACGACGAGACATAACCTGCCGTCAGGTTCCCAAGGTCTGCCGCAACAAAAGGGATCCAGCCAAACGCCGCCAGCTGCTTGAGCGAAAAGCCTCGCGTATCGGCGAGATATTGTGGCAGCCAGAAGACATAGAACCACCAGATAGGATCGGTCAGGGATCTCCCAAGGATGATGCCCCAGACATTTCTGTTCGCGAGTAAACTCAGCCAACCGGTCTTCCGGTCTGTGACATGCGTAGCAGAACTCCCACCTCGAATCAGATGCTTCTCGTCTTCGCTAACTCGTGGGTGATCATCGAGCGGATGGTAGACATAGAGCCATAGAGCCAACCACAGAAAGCCCAATATTCCCGTGAAAATAAACGCAGGACGCCATCCGAACCACAAGGCGATGACAGGCAAAGCGATCGATGCCAATGCCCCACCCACACTCGACCCACTGTCAAAGATAGCGACGGCCATGCCGCGCTCCTCGTCGGGAAACCACTCAGCGACCGTCTTCGATGCCCCTGGCCAATTGAAGCCCTCTCCAATTCCCAGGAGAAAACGCGTGACGACGAAACCCGCAACGGATCCCACCAACGCGCTCAGCGCATTCACGGCCGACCAAAGAATGACTGCGAAACTCAAACCCTTTCGGACTCCAATGCGATCGAGGACGGGGCCGCCGACGAGCCATGCCAGGGCATAAGCAAACTGAAATGAGCCAAAGATCTTAGCCAGGTCCTCGTGCGTGAAACGCAGCTGCGCAGAGATCGCCGGCGATAGGACAGAGAAGCTCTGACGGCTGATGTAATTAATCACCGTCGACAAAAACAGAGTCCATGCAATGACCCAGCGGATTCGCCCCTGAGGCTTCCTGGCTGTTCTTCCGGATTCCATTGTTGCCTGCACCGTGCGCTCCTATGTCGACAATACGAATGCAATTGTCGGCTGAACCGAAACCATAATGGGTCGCCACACATTTGTCAAAACTATTTTTCCAAAGTTATTGGCAAATTTTCCAAGCACTACTTCAGTAGATTCCTCGTTTTCTGGAATTGTTTGAGATCCACCCGGTAGTACGTCCACGATGCTGCAAATCCCTTTGGCAATAATTGGATATTCCTTGGCAAGTTTTCAAGGTCGCTGCTACACTTGCCGATATTGCGTGAGCCCGATGAAGTGGAGATGCGAGCAATGAAGCGCAGGACGAAGTCGGCCCCCCCCGCAGACACGGGTAAAGTTGGCCTTAAGCAGGTGGCTGCCCGCGCAGGCGTCAGTATTTCAAGTGCATCCCGGGTGCTCAGTGGCAGCCGTAAAGTCGACGATCAGACCAGGGATGCTGTCATCGCGGCTGCCAAAGCTCTCGGCTTCGATCTATCAAAATCACAAAAAGAAAAGTCGCTTGCATTCCTATTGTGCAATCGAACGATGCACGATGCCTTTCACTCGCGGATTCTGATGGGTGCGGAGGCTGCCTGTGCCGAACACGGATGGGAGATGATCTTTCTCTCCTTCAACTATCCGCCGCATGTGCCGTGGAAAGAACTGCATTTGCCTCGTGTCGTCCAACGACACGATGTGGTCCGTGCTGTTCTGCTGGCTGGAACGAACTCGGCCAACCTCATGGAACTGCTCACGCATAAGAATGTCAACTTTGTCACCTTAGGAAACAACGTCCTGGGGACGCCGCCGCAACTCAAGCCTGACATGGTCTACTCGGATGACGTTCAGGGCGGCTATGACATGACGCGTCACCTCATAAATAGCGGCCATGAGCGCATCTGGTATGTCGGGAATTTACGGCTTCCATGGTATGCGCGCTGCTATGAAGGATATGAGCAGGCGATGAAAGAGGCACAACTTAAACCTCAAATTTCATCGATCGATTCTCAGGATAATGCGGAGATCGGATATCTGGGGACCAAATCCATTCTGGCCAACGACAACGCAACAGCGATCTTCTGTGGAAGCGATTTTGCCTCACATGGCGTTTATCGTGCTCTGCGTGACAGTGGTCTTCGCATCCCTGAGGACGTGAGCGTCGCAGGTTGCAATGACACCGTAGGCAACTGGCTTTATCCAGGATTGACGACCATTCGGGAGTTCCCGGAACAGATTGGAAAGAAGATGGTGGAAGCAGCGCTTCATCGCATCTCCTCCCCGAATACGCCGCCGCAAAAGATTGTCATTCCAACGGAATTCGTTCGCAGGGACTCCTGCCGGGAGTTCCGAAACCTAAAGAATTACTGAACACCCCGAGTACGAATTAGACACTCCTCAACTAAAAAAGCGAAGGGATACACCTTTGAAAAAGTCACAACTTGGCACTCTACGGATCGAATCATATGTCGACAATTGTGGATTGGGAAATGCCGCTGCCGACAAAGCAGCCAACGAGATTCTGCGCTTGGCCCGCGACCGGGACAGCTTCGGCGTTGTCTTCGCGACAGGCGCCTCGCAGCTGGAGACGCTGCGCCATCTTCGCTGTCGAGCTGATCTGCCATGGCACAAGATCATCGGCTTCCACATGGATGAATATGTCGGAATGACACCGGATCATCGCGCTTCTTTTCGAGGCTATCTTCGGAAGGAGCTTCCTCAGTCGAAGATGAAGGCCTTCTATGAACTTGACGGAGACTCTTCGAATCCCGATGGGACCGCGGAGCGATACGCCGCAAGACTTCGCGAGGTAAATCCTTCGCTCTGCCTTCTCGGCATTGGCGAGAACGGCCACCTCGCCTTCAACGATCCCTGGGAGGCTGACTTTGCTGACCCCAGAGACGTCCGTCTCGTAAATCTTGACGGTGCGTGTCGCGAACAGCAATACGCCGAAGGCTGGTTCGGCAGCTTCACCGATGTTCCTCTTCGCGCGCTCACCCTCACAATTCCCGCGATCATGCGAGTTCCCATGTTGGTCGCAAGTGTTCCTGGAGAGCGGAAAGCCGCAATCGTCAAAAAAGTCTTCGAGGCTCCGATCACCCCGGATTGTCCCGCAACCATCCTCCGCACGCATCCAAACGCTACGCTGTATCTCGACACTGAATCTTCAGCGGAGATCACCTCTCTACTCCACGAATAACCGTAGCTGGCATCTCTCAAGACGAACCACTACTTCGATTTTTTTAGGAGTGACAATGCGTATTTCCAGACGATCGTTTCTTCATACCGCCGCTATCACCGCTGCCGGTACGCCCTTTCATCGAGCCTTGTCGGCCGCCCCTCTGATCGCTCCCCCTGCCGGATGCACCTTTCGCATGGCCGTCATCACCGATGAGATCTCCCAGGATTTCGGAGAAGCCTGCGAGACGGCCAGCAGGCAGATGGGGCTGGGATGGGTGGAAATTCGAACTCTCTGGAAAAAGAACATCACGCTTCTGGACGCTCAGGAGATTGCAGAGGCAAAGACGATCCTCAAAAAGCATCAACTCCAGGTCACCAATTTGGGCAGCCCCCTCTTCAAAGTTCCGTGGCCATACTCCGATCAGGCTGACAACAAACTTGGGAAATTAGACCGCGGATCTTTCGAGAATGACTTTGGCTTTAAGCAGCAGGATGAAGTTCTCGAGCGCTGCATCGCTCTGTGCAAGCAATTCGATACGGATCGTATTCGCTGCTTCGACTTTCTGACACTCAAGGATCAGAAACCCTACCGCGACGCCATCAATGAAAAACTGCGGAAAGCCGCCGAAAGGTGTGAAAAGCATAAAGTGATTCTCGTTATGGAAAACGAGGAAAGCTGCAACACCCAGACTGCAGAACAAGCTGTGGCAGTACTGAAGGCGGTTCCCAATCGGAACTTCATGTTGAACTGGGACCCCGCAAATGAAGCTGCCGTCGGCGGTCATCCTTTCCCTCAGGGATGGTCCTTGTTACCAAAAGATCGTATCGGCCACGTGCACTGCAAGGATGTGGTTCGCAAAGACGGAACCTACACCTGGGCGCCGATCGGTGGGGGCGTCATGGATTGGGTCGGACAGTTTCGCGCTCTCGCCGCTGCGGGCTATCACCTTGGCGTAAGCCTTGAGACCCATTGGCGTGGGCCTGGCACTAAGGAAGAAGCAACACAGAAAAGTATGGAAGGCCTCAAATCTGCACTTCGCCAAGCGGAGATTCCCTGTTCCCGCGTTCTCCAACTCTAAACGCAGTGCCACCAATCAGGAGAAATGATCGTATGAAAGAAATCAGTATCGGACGTCGTCAGTTTCTTTCCGGGATTGCCGCGGCAGCCACCAGCCAGGCTCTCCCTTATCGCATGCTCGGGCAAACCAACCGCATTCTGGGCGCCAACGATCGCATCCGTATCGGTCTCATCGGTGCCGGATCGCGCGGAAGGGAGGACTTGCGTAGCGCACTGCGTCAGTACAATGTCGAATGTGTCGCCGTCGCGGATGTCTTCTCGCTACATAGGGAGCAAATGAAGCATGCCTATCCCTCGATCGACACCTACGATGACCCTCGCCGCCTTCTTGACCGCAAGGATATCGACGCGGTCATCAATGCGACGCCGCTTCATGTCCACTCGAAGTACTTTCTCGATTCACTCTCGGCCGGTAAAGATCTCTATTGCGAAAAGACCATGACCTGGAATATTCCAGAGGCTGAGGCATGCCTGAAAGCCGCAAAGGCATCCAAGCAAATCGTGCAAATCGGGCTTCAGGATTCCACGTCCGGCTCGCTGCTCGATGCAAAGGATTGGATTGCAAAAGGCCTAACTGGCAAGATCACTATGGTTGAATCCTGGATGAGCCGCAACACAAAACATGATGTCGGGCAGTGGAGGCGCGCCATTCCAAAAGAGTGCACGGCCTCCAACGTAAATTGGAAGCTCTTTCTCGATGGCCGCAAGCTCGACACCTTCGACGCCGAAAAGTTCATCAACTGGCGACTGTACTGGAGCTTTTCCGGTGGGAATACCGCGGAAAACATGGTCCACCAGCTTGCATGGGTGATCGAAACCATGAATCTGCCTCTTCCCAAATCCGCAACCATGACGGGTGGAATCTTTTCCGTCAAGGATGGACGCGAGGTGCCGGATACGATCTCTGTCACAATCGAATACCCAAACGACTTTGTCTTTGTCTGGCAGTCCGTCTTCAACAATAAATTCTATGGAATGGGAGAGCGATTCCTTGGAAGCGATGGAACGATTGAGCACCTCAGTGGCTCGAATAATATGATCACGGGGCCTGCGGATACGAGCCGAGATAAAAAGAGCGAAGAAAACGCCCCTGGGCCAGTTCGCTACTATCCCGAGACGCTCAATAACCCCAATGGCACGCCGATGCTTGGCAAGAATCCTGGAGAGAATCATATGGCTCACTGGGTCGCTCGTCTCCGCGACCGCAAGCAGCCTGCGGCTTCTGTAGAGTTGGGCTACCAGTCTGCTCTCGGCGTGCATATGGCGAATCTGTCTTACCGGCAGAAGAGGCGCATCACTCTTGAAGAGGCACTTGCAACGCCGGCAAGCTCCTACCTTTCCCACTGACCCTCTCTACGTGCTCCCATCATGAGTGGGAGCACGGCTCTTTCTCAACTATCGATTGCCTCAACCCACGATTGGATCGTTTTCAATGAGAGCGCGCCAGCTTCTTCTGCTCTTTGCTCCTGTTTTCGTCAGTCTGTCTCTTGAGACGATGCCGGCTGTAGCGCAACAATGGACCGACAGCCGAATCGTCATTTCTCCGTTGGCAGATTCTCGCGAAAAGCTAGCCGCACAGATCCTCAGTGAAGAGGTTTCGAAACGAACGCGCATCGCGTGGCCCATTTCCACAGAGGTTGCCAATACAAGCGCACCGCTCGTTATCGTCGCCACAAAGCCACATCTGACCGGAATTTTGGCTGCGGGACATCTGGCGATACCTTCCTTCGTCGAGACCGCCGAATCAGAAGGCTTCTCCATTCGCATCCTTGGCAAAGACAAGCGCGTTGTCTTGATCGCAGGCAACGACACGCGGGGTGTGCTTTTTGGGATCGGCTATTTCCTTCGCCATCTCGATATGCAGCCACAATCCATATTCTCCGCGAATCTAGTCGATACCGACCAGGAGCCGGAATACCCTGTACGCGGACATCAACTCGGCTACCGTCCCAAAAACAATACATACGACGGATGGGACATTAAGGCATTCGATCAATACATTCGCGATCTTATCCTCTTTGGCACAAACACCATCGAATTGATCCCTCCGCACTCTGACGATGCGGCGACGAGTCCGCTCTTTCCGGTGCCGTCGATGGAGATGATGGTCAGCCTATCTTCCCTTATCCATCACTACGGACTTCGTTGTTCCATTTGGTTTCCTGCCATGGAGAAGGACTATACCGACCCGGCGCAATTGGAGCGTTCCATCCATGAGTGGGGCAATGTTTTTTCGCAGCTTCAACAGGTCGACTCCATCTTCGTCCCGGGAGGTGACCCCGGACACACCGATCCCAAAGTTCTCTTTCACTTCCTGGGCCGCGTTGCCATTGAGCTGCACAAATATCATCCTCACGCTGAGATTTGGGTTTCCCCTCAAGCCTTCAGCGAGGAGTGGCTTTCGCAGTTCTATGCCCTGCTTCGAGATCGCCCATCGTGGCTTACCGGTGTCGTCTACGGCTCGGAGATGCGTCCAACTCCAGCCGAATTCCGCGCACACGTTCCCCCCTCGATTCCCATTCGCTTTTATCCTGACATTGCTCACACAGCATCCTCCGAGCACCCTGTGCCAAATTGGGACCCTGCCTTCGCACTTACTGAGGGGCGCGAGCCTATTAATCCGCGCCCAGTTGATGAAGGCCTTATCTTTCACAGCGCCTCGAAGACCACCATCGGCTTTGTCACCTACTCCGAAGGAGTCAACGATGATGTCAATAAGTTTCTGTGGTCAGGCTGGGGGTGGAACTCAAAGCAAACCTCCGACGAAATCCTTGCGCAATATGTTCATCTTTTTCTGGCACCGGCATTGTCTAGTGAAATCCTGCCTCCCCTTCATGGGCTAGAGGACAACTGGCGCGGCCCCGCGCGCAGCAATCCAAGCATCGAACCCACGCTGGCCGCTTTCCAGGTACTCGCCTCGAAATACCCCGGCCTCAAAACTAACTGGCGCTTCCAGCAGCTTCTCTATCGCGCTTACTATGACACATACGTTCAGCGCAGATTGAGGGACGAAAGTTCAGCTCAAGAGAAAGCGGTTCAAATTTTGCGCTCGGCCTATCCCTCAAATACTAATGAGAACATCATCGAGGCGGAAACAGCGATTGCTACGCCGCCGCAGTGCTCCGTCTCCAGCCTATGCCAGCGGATTCAGAATCTTGCCGATGACCTTTTCGCCTCCGTCCGCATGCAACTAACCGTCAGCCGCCATCACGCATCATCGGTGGACCGCGGAGCTAATGCCGACTCTGTTGACGAACCTATTACCGATAGGCTTTGGATTCTCGGCAAACTCAAATATGCAAAGGCTACATCCGGGACCAACCGCACAGCCATCGTGAAGGAGATACTAGACATGGTCGCGCCAACTTCCCCTCTTTATGACGATATTGGCCAACCTGGACGCCAAGCACACATTCTGCCGCAGCCTCCTGCATTGGATAACCCCATACTCAACGAACGAATCTACTCTGGAGTTATCAAGTCACTTCAATCCGATCAGGTTCTTCCTATCAGCAAAAGGACTTACCTTGGGAGCCTCTATGATGAACCCATGAGGATGAAGTATCCCAATCTCAAAAAAAATACGAAGTACCTCTTCCACGTCACCTATGCCAAGGACTCCACCGACCTAAAGCTCAGCGCCAATCACATCCTTTTGAAAGGAACGTGCCATTCCAGTGCTAACGGTTGTCTTGAAATGACCTATTCGATTCCAGCTACCCTAACCTCATTCGGAAATTTGGATTTCGAGTGGCGTTCCCCCAGGGGTCTCGGAGGCCACGGCCGCGTCCTACAAATTACAACCACCGAGTTGGTCGAGGATACGCCATAGTATTACGGTTGCACGCCTTGCAAAATTGGCAATGCCTCTTCGTCAACCTGGAACTCGCGCGAGTCATGAAACGCACGGGAAACCCAATACGCTGAGGTTGGGATATCTCATTTGTGGTGATCGAAATATTGCAACATAAAGCAATGCAAGTAAGCGAAGAAGGCTTTGGATACGTGAGAACTCCATCGAATTAGTGATGTAGTTCGTTCCAATCCTGGCATTTCCGCATCAACAAGTTGGGTGTTTCAGCAGCTTGGTCTGGTTCGACTCCCGCCGCCTCCACCATATATACAGACTTAGCCAGCTTCGCTCAGAACAACGATTGCAACCATAAGAACGGCTATACCAGAAACCATCCAGCCCAGGGCCCGGCGTGGGACTCCTTTCCATTCTCCCAAGAGCAGTCCAACAACGTTGGCTACGAGTAGCCCTGTAGCTAGGCTTAGTGGCCAGCCAATTGAAGTTCCGAGAGCGCCCAGCCTGGGGGTTGCCGCACCATAGACAAAGATGCTTCCCCCCCACAATGCCGCCATCAGCGCTCCTAAGATATACAGCCGTGCGCTTCCCGGCATAGTGAACTTCCACGCCGTTTTGCCTTTACGCAGAAGGTAGGCGCAGAACCCCAGATTGGACAGCGCGCCACCGCCAAGCATCAAAAGCCAGATCAAGTTGGTCGCTGCAAATGAGCTGAGTCCCTGAGTCTGGCCGAAGTCGGCGATCGGCTGCGCAAGGGCGAAACCGATATTGAATACAGCCGATAGAAGACCTGATCCCACAACCAGCAACATCGCTACGGCCAATGGTCTTGACTTGCCCACAAGATTACCGCGCCGAGATTTTTCATTCTGAGAGGCCTTTTCACGCAGCAACCCTGCTTTACCGCAAAGCGCTATGCCGCAAATTTCAACCGCGATTCCGGCCAGCACCATGTGGCCGGCCCTCTCGTGGATCTTTCCAGGATGAAGAAAGAGCATGGGGAGGAAGGCCCCAAAGGCTGAGCTAATGGCAAGCACAAAGGTATTGGCCAGAGCAATGCCGATTGCGCTCACACTCTGGCCGAACATAATTGCACCGAATCCCCATGCGAAGCCGGCCCCCAGTGCAATGAGGATTGCAGACCTCGGCGCCTGCATCAAGAGCGGGACGCTTTGCGGCGCTATCGTCAAAACAATCAGCGCAGGCAAAAGAAGACACGCACCTGCGATAAATACGCTCCAGACGTTCTCCCAGGACCAGCGGCCCAGAAAGCGCATCGGCAGGGTAAATAATCCATTCATGACGCCCGACAGCGCTGCCAGCAAGATCCCAGCAAGAACAACCTCGTGCATGTAGTTCCTCAACGCCTTCCAGTCATTTCAATCGGCCGGTAGGTCGATTTTAAGGACTCAGATATCGAAATCGCCCTAGTAGACTATACAGCTTACCCTCGACTACCCGTTATTATTTCCGAGTAGCCGACTTCTCACAGAAAGCTCTCTCCCATGGACACCATCCTGCAATCCCTTCGACACAAGTTAATCGTCTCCTGTCAGGCATTCCCCAATGACCCAATGGAAGACACGGAGACGCTGCGTCGCGTCGCACGGTCAGCGGTGCTTGGTGGGGCAAGTGGACTTCGGCTCAATAGCGCTGAACACGTGCGCGCTATCCGTCAGGACACCGATCTCCCGATCATCGCGATTGAAAAGAGCTTTGAGGGAGGACAACTGCGTATCACTCCGGACTTTGCCTCGGCGGCAGCATTAGCTGCGGCTGGAGCCAATATCATTGCCCTCGATTGCACCGACCGGGAGCATAAGCACGGCGAACCGTGGCGCGAGATCGTTCGCCGCATCCATGACGAATTGGGACTGCTCGTAATGGCCGATATTGCTACTCTGCACGACGGCATACTCGCGGCCGAAGGTAATGCGGACATAGTGGCCCCAACGCTTCACGGTTATACAGAAGAGACGAAACATTCACTGGGATTTCACCCCGAACTCGTTACTGCATTAGCGCGCGAAACCGGCAAACCCATCATCGCGGAAGGAAATGTCTCGACACCGGCGTTGGCTTGCATAGCTCTTGAGGCCGGCGCATGGAGTGTTGTGGTTGGCTCTGCCATCACACGCCCGGGCGTGATTACGGCAACATTTGTTAAGGAGATGGCCTCCTTTGCCCAGCCAAAACCATCGCAATACGTTGTTGGGATTGATATTGGCGGAACAGCCGTAAAGGCCGCAGTTGTCTCGGCCGATGGCGCAATTCAATTCGCACACGATGTTCCGACGCAGGCGAGCCAGGGACGCCAAGCGATTGTGCAAGCCCTGGATACCGCACTTGGAACCATACGAGCAGCGTCAGATGCGGGCCTCGATTTAGCAGGGATTGGCGTTGCAAGTGCCGGCGCAATCGATGCAAAAAACGGAACTGTCTTTGCAGCGACCGACAATCTCCCCGGATGGGTAGACTTTGACATCAAACAGCATCTTCGCGGCATATCCAGTCTCCCCGCGTACGTCGAAAACGATGCCCAGGCCGCCGCGTTGGCAGAGGTGCGCTTCGGCAAGGCTAGTGGGCTATCGAACATTGTCGCGGTTACGATCGGGACCGGAATAGGCGGAGGAGTCATCGTAGACGGCCGCCTGGTGCGTGGAACATTTGGCTTTGCGGGAACGATCGGCCATCAGACGATTCGTTTCGACGGACGCGAGTGCAATTGCGGCCGTCGTGGCTGCCTTGAGGCTTATGTCTCGACTGTTGCTCTGGTCGAAGAGTACCGCAAACAAAAGCCAGGCGCTTTCGCAGATCAACCTGCCGCAACCGCTGCACGAGAGGTCTCCAGGCTTTCGATAGAAGGCGACATCGCAGCGCGTCAGGCCTACTCTCAACTTGCCAGCTATCTTGCCGAAGGCCTGGCAAACATCTCCAACATTCTGGACCCCGATGGCATCATACTCTCCGGCGGTCTTATTGAAGGACAGGCAGCGTTTGTACGCGAGGTCCAAGAGCGGGCCCAGTCCCTCATCCATTTCGGCAACAAGCGACCGCCCGTCATACTTCACTCCGAATCAGGCAGGTATGCCGGCGTTCTTGGAGCTGCGGTGAGCGCATTCCATCAAATTGGAAAACATGCTTCAGCATAGGGTCGCAAGGCTTGCTGCGTTGCGTGCAGCATCAGTTCGAGCGGATCATTGGCTACCAATCCCTCTCGTAGCGGGTGATACTGCTCACGCATGTACGCGCTCAACAAGGTCTCTGGGATATTGTGCATTCGTAGATTCACTAGCAGCCTGTTGACCGATTCACGCACCTCCGGCTCATTCCAGTAGTACCGGATGCGGTCGCTGTAGCTGAACATACGATGCAGGCGCTGTACTTCAGGACCGCCATGATAATGGCCTTTCCAGTTTGCTGGAGACGACACCATTACTCTTTCAACCGTTTCCATAAGTTGCGATTGACTGGCTTGATCAATGATCTGATGTTCGATCTCAGCTAATGCAAAGAGCGCCTCGCGCATGGCAAACGTTACCGCCGGGCCGACCTTCAAGATTGCAAATCCGTCGTTGACCAGTTCCCTGTATGCCTGCGGCCTTTGATAGTCGGTGGAGTGCGCTTCAAAAACCAGGGGAGGATGCTGCTCAAGCCATCCCTGTAGCGCCTGTGAATCTTCTGACCGGTACTCGTAGACTGAATCGTGGTTGAATTCGACGCCTGGCTGGACGACTATCGCAATGACACGTTCCAATGCGCCGTCCAACCCTCGTTCCCTGAATGCTTGCCGATGCAATTGCAGTGTTTCTTCAGCATCGTTGACACGGGTCACGTGCATTGATTCCATGGCCTCCTTTGCCCCACCCGGCGGAGGCACTTCGGTTCCAATGACGTAGAGCGATTCTTTTTTGTCTGAAGCCTTTTCCGCAGCGGCGCATAGACGAGCAGACCTGGCTGCAACGACCTCTGCGGCCAGATCCGCCGGATCGTCGGAACAAGGCATACTGGCGTCAAGATGCAGCTTGTTGAAACCGGCTTTTGCGTATTCGGCGATCAACTCTTCCGCAAATACCATGGCTCGATCCGCAGGTTCATGCTGCCATGGATTGGGGCCCAGATGATCTCCACCGAGAATGAGGTGATCGATCGGAAATTTTTCAGTAGCGGCAAGGCCCTCAACCAATCTCCGAAAGTCTGCGGGACGCATGCCTGTGTAGCCGCCAAACTGATTCACCTGATTCGATGTCGCTTCAATGAGCAGCGGAGAGGAGTCGGACTTCGCCTGTCTCATCGCTGCTCGAATCGCGAATGGATGAGCCGTGCAAACGGAATAGATGCCCTTTGGACTGCCAGGAACCTTGCGATTTTTTAAAATATCCAGAAGCACGACTTCCCTCTTCGTTCAATGTGGAGCCGTCAGGGCAGATGCGGCATTAATTTAAGGGCGTTATCTCTATAGACCTTCTGGAGCACATCGTCTGGAAGATTGATTCCATAGATATTCCACCTTCCCTGTCGTGACGCATGGGAGGGATATTCGAAATACTCATCGTCCGTCTCAAGAAAACGAAAATACTGACGATACATCTCTTCAGAGGGCAGAAGGTCGGTGCCGAAGAGAATCCGATCGGAGTATTTTAGAAACAATTTGCGCGCAGTATAGGGCTGGCGGCCAAGCTCAGGCGTCCTCGCGCTGATGTCAATGGATAGATTCGGCAACGCATCGAGTTGCTCTGCGAGAAATGCGAGATCTTCGCCGCTTTCGGCGCAGTGCGCCCCCACAAATGCAACATTGGAATGTCGCGCAATCACACGGTTGCGCTGCTCCAGAAGTTCGCGCTTCGGAACGGGCGAGTCGCTGAAACCCCAATCAGGGTGCGCCGCCAGTTCCTCATATCGTTCATTGTTCGCATCAATCGGCCGGAAAAAAGCAGTGGGATCGGCCGTGTGGAACATCACGGGCAGACCGAGTTCACCGCACGCATGGAAGATGGGGGCAAACCGATCATCATCAATGCGCAAAAGATTTCCATCGACGTCTTTCAACGTGAGTCCGAAGTCTTTCCAGAACTTTATTGCACAGGCTCCGTGATCGATGAGCCGCTTAAGGCGTTCGATCGTCACCTGTACAAAATTCTTTTCATTCACCCCGGTCCAATCCATCCAGCCAATGGATGAGAAACGGCCCTTCGCCGCATTGTGGAAGCGATCCATAATCTCGCAGGCAACATCGCCCACCTGCATCGTAATGTTCACAATATGCTGGACGCCACAGGCATCCATAATCTTCAAAACCTCATGCGGATCGGTGGAGTCGAGATGGTTGTGATAGTCGATGGCTGGGAATTTCGAGCGGGATATGGAATGGCCACTCGATGCGAGGGAAGACACCGGATGGAAATCGCTCAAACGCAGGTCGACCTCTGCAGTTGCACTGACCATATCGACAAACTTGTCGCCTGAATGCTGCTGCCCTGGCATAGTGCTCAATTCCTTCCGAACGAAAAGGTAGATATGCGAAAGATGAAGTAATCCCTCACAATTGATTCTCTCCTATATCGACACTCAGTAATTACTTTTTATTACTTTAATTATCTTTTATGTTAATATTCCAGAGAATCATCTGGGGGCGGAGATCCTGTGTTTGATGTAACCATTGCAGGCGATATCAATCTCGATCTAATTCTCTATGGTGTCGACCGGGGCATGCCGGTCGAACGCGAGATCATCGCCAGCGATTTTCAGATGACGCTGGGAGGTTCTGCTGCAATCGTTGCCCACAACCTCGCAGCCCTGGACTCACAGGTAGGGTTCATCGGGAAACTCGGTACAGACGATCTGGGCGAGATCGCACTGCAAAGACTGCTAGAGATCGGCGTAGACACTCGCTGTTGTGTCCGGAATAGTGGAGCCACACAAACAGGAGTAACCATACTTCTGCATCACGGCACAAGCAGGCACATTCTCACCTATCTCGGCACTATGGCGGAGATGACTGTTGCCGACCTGAATATCGACTATCTCTCCGATTCGAAACACTTTCATATCTCGTCCTTTTTTCTGCAGAAGAACCTGCAACGCACCCTTCCCGCTCTCTGTAGAGAGCTTCGACGTCGTGGATTGACAGTCTCCCTCGATACCAACGATGATCCCGATGACACGTGGGGAGACCAGTTTCGAGCAATGCTCCCTTGCGTAGACATACTGCTTCCCAATGAAGAAGAAGCTAAAAAGATGTCCCGCAAGGACAATCTTCAGGAAGCTGTGGCCTGGCTAAACGAGCAGGTCCCGATCGTTGTTGTGAAGTGCGGGGCACAAGGTGCGCTGCTTAAAACGTCCAGCCTCCTTCTCGAGATTCCACCGCTTGCCGTCTCCCCTGTGGATACCATAGGCGCCGGAGACAGTTTCAACGCGGGTTTTCTCTCACAGTTTGTAAAAGGTCAAAATCTCGAAGACTGTGTTGCAGTGGGAAATACCGCTGCGGCCCTGTCCACACTTCGCTCAGGGGGTACAGAGGCGTTTCGAGACCGTGAGTTCATGCAATCGTTTCTTTCAAAATCTCTATAGGAGAACCAAAATGACGATCAATCGCAGGGAGTTTCTTGCAGGAACCGCCGCAAGCCTGGCACAGGCAACGGCAACACCTGCCAAGGCAGCGGCAGCTTCCCAGTCCATGGCTGATGTTCCTTACGAGCGCAAAGACCCGCGAATTGCCTTTATTGGTGTCGGTGGCCGCGGCACATCACTGCTTAAAAATGTTCTTGCGGCCGATGGGAAGGTTGTCGCAATCTGCGATATCGCAGAAGATCACGCTACACGAGCACAGAAGCTTATCACCGCCGCCAACCAGCCGTCTCCGGAGCTTTACACGCGCGGTGACCACGATTACGAACGGCTAGTTCAACGCGACGATGTCGATCTGGTTATTATTGCGACTCCTTGGATTTGGCATGCGCCCATGGCAGTTGCCGCGATGGAGCATGGAAAACATGCCTGCATTGAAGTTCCGGGCGTAAGAACGCTCGAAGAGTGCTGGCAGATCGTTCATACCAGCGAAAAGACACGCCGCCATTGCACAATGCTTGAGAACTGTTGCTATGGGTATAACGAAACTCTCATTCTCCGCATGGCCCAGCAGGGCAAGTTTGGCGATCTGCTATGGGGCGAAGGAGCTTATCTGCACGATCTTCGCCAGGAGCTCTTCAGCAACGCCGGTGAAGGCCTGTGGCGACGCAAGGAACATACGCTTCGCAACGGCAACCTGTACCCCACCCACGGTCTAGGGCCTGTTGCCAACTATATGGGCATCAACCGTGGCGATTCATTCGGCTACATCGTCTCCATGAGCACCATCGAGCGAGGATTCAGCGAATATCGCAAAGAGCATGTTCCCGCTGGCGACCCAAAGTGGAGCGAACGCTACAAAGAAGGAGACTTCAACATATCGCTGATTAAAACGGCGAAGGGGCGCACGATCACGGTAAAGCACGACACTTCAAACCCCATGGTATATAGCCGCGTAAACACGGTCGCCGGCACAAAAGGCCTTTTTATGGATTATCCGCCGCGCATCTACTTCGACGGTCAGCCCGGCGGGGAGGCATGGACGACGCTCGACGGCTTCAAATCCTTCGAACATCCTCTCTGGAGCAAGATGGGAGATATCGCCAAGAAACTGGGCGGCCACGGAGGCATGGATTTCATCATGCTCTATCGCCTGCTGGAACGGTTTCGCAATGGCGAAGCTCCCGATATGGATGTTTACGATGCCGCTTTCTGGTCGAGCGTAGGACCGCTCAGCATCAACAGCATTGCGCAAGGCAGTTCGCCGCAAAACTTCCCGGAGTTCCTTCCAGGAGCAGGCAAAAACCGTAAGGATTCCCCTGTAGGTCAATAACCTGCGCACAGTCGACCTCTGCATTTGGAAAACAGGGGTCGGCTGTGTATAGCTGCCATCGATTGCAGAATCTGATGATCTATTAGATACTCAGTACTATGTCAGGTGAATCGCCGATGCGATCGCTCCTGTAACTGCATGATGAAGCATGAAGGCTCAAGTCGCACCTCGTTCATAGCAGCGTTTGCCATCCTTATGCTGGCGATCGCTGTGTTCGGGTGGGGCACACAATATAAGCTTTCACTTTATAGGCAGTCTGAAAAACTACACAGTTCCATCCCTCATGCCAAACTCCTCTCCCAGAAGGAGAAAGCATCTGGTGCGCAGGCTGTTGAAATCAATCGAGTTCCCCTCCAGCCATCGCTCTCTCTTCCCTGCCTCATTATTCTGGTAACGGCGTTGATCAGTCTGGCTCTCATTCCTCTAATTTGGTTTGCAGAGATCGACTTCTCCCCCGGCGGACAAGTATCAGTTCTAACCTTCTTCTCGTTCCGCCCACCGCCTGCCTACCTCCCTACCATTTAGGCCACCGTTCCATGTGTTTGCAAGCCCATTTTTAGGGTTTTGACTGCATTGGAACATCAGCATTCCCAAAATATTTCAATTCACGATAGGTGTGCATACTATGCTGACACGATCTGTGTCGATTGCACTGCGGATCGCTGCCTCGGTTCCGTTCCTGTGTTTTATCTTCACCGGCTGCCAGGTGCAACGTGTAGTGGCAACCGCGCCGCCGACCGCTTCTGTGAGCCAGGTCCAGCGAAGGGATATCTCAAACACTTTGACCGTGGCGGGCGAGTTTCAGCCGTATCAAGAGGTTGAACTGCATGCAAAGGTTTCGGGATACATTCGCAAGATCAACGTCGACATTGGCGATCGGGTCAGGCAAGGGCAGATCATTGCAACGCTCGAAGTGCCGGAACTGAGCGCGCAGGTAGTGGCTGCCCAGGCACAGGTACGTCATAGCCAGTCAGAGATCGCACGCGCGCAGAACAATGTCAACCTGGCCCAGGCCAATCATGTTGCGCTGCATGCAGCATTTACCCGCCTGTACGAAGCATCAAAACAACGGCCGGGATTGATAGCCGAACAGGAACTGGATGATGCCCGTGCAAAGGACCAGGATGCAGAAGCCCGAATTGGTGTTGCAAAATCCACCCTCGATGCGGCAAAAGAGCAGCTTGGCATCTCTCAGGCAGAGGGCCAGCGGGTGCAATCGCTTAAGGACTACTCCGTTGTAACCGCGCCCTTCAATGGCGTCGTTACGATGCGTTATGCCGATGTCGGCTCGCTAATCCAGGCCGGCACCGCCTCCAATACCCAATCGATGCCCGTCGTGCGAGTGGCACAAAGCGATCTCCTTCGCCTTCGCATGCCCATACCCGAGGTGGACGTTCCCTTCATCAGGATTGGCGGCAATGTTACGATCCTGCTGCAATCGACAGGAAAGCAGATTGAAGGAAAGATCATTCGATTTACACGCGAACTCAACTCGTCCACACGAACCATGCTCGCGGAGGTTGATGTTCCAAACACTGATCAGGCACTCAGCACCGGCATGACGGCAGAAGTGACAATCGTCCTTCAGGAGCAAAAAGACGCCCTCAGTGTACCGGCAGGTGCAATCGCCAAAGCGGCCGACGGTAGCTCCTATGTGTTGGCTGTAAACGCAGCCAATCGAGTGGAGAAGATTCCTATCGTGCTGGGAATTCAAGGCCCGGAGTGGGTACAGATTACCCACGGCCTTCAAGAGCGGCAGTTGGTCATTGTCTCGGCGCAGGCGAATTATCGGCCTGGACAACTTGTCGTTCCGAAGCAAAGCACCATCAGCATGCCAGGCGAAGGAGGAGCATCGTAATGTCCTCCTTCGCAATTAAGTATCCGTTTTTCATCCTGATGATGTGTCTGTTTGTGATGGTGGTCGGCATCACAGCAGTAACAAGCATGCCGGTCGATCTGTTTCCCGGCGTCAACATTCCAGTCGTCGTCGTGGCGACGTTCTATGCGGGAATGCCTCCACAGCAAATCGAATCTGATATCACCAACAGCTATGAGCGGTTCTTCACGCTGGGTAGCGGCATCGACCACATTGAATCGCGCTCTTTGCCCGGCGTAAGCCTTATCAAGATTTACTTTCAGCCCGGTACAGATGCAAACGCAGCAGTCAGCAATATCTCTAACCTTGCGATGGCCAACCTGAGGCGGTTGCCGCCGGGCACTCTTCCGCCGGTCGTTCTGAAGTTCGATGCCGCCAATCTTCCCGTATGTCTCATCACACTGAAGGGCCAGGGCCTGAACCAAACACAATTGAAGGACCTGGCACAGTTCACTGTGCGCAATCAGGTAGCCAATGTTCCCGGAGCATCCGTTCCGCAACCCTATGGCGGGCGCTACCGCCAGATCATGGTCTACGTCGATCCGATCAAACTCGAAGCTCACCAGATGAGCGTCATGGATGTAGTCGATTCGTTGAACAAGTCGAACCTCATCCTTCCGGCGGGCGATGTGCGCATCGGCATGAAGGACTACAACATCTACGCCAACAGTCAGGTACCAGTGGTAGATCAAATCAACGATCTCCCTCTGAAGACAGTTGGCAACGCTTCAGTCATGGTCGCCGATATCGGCAAGGCAGTTGACGGAGGCCAATTACAAACCAACATCGTTCGCGTAGACGGCCAGCACTCCGTCTACATCCCGGTGCTCAAACAAGGTGGAAATTCCAACACCATCACGATTGTCAACGGCGTAAAGAAAGCTGTCAGTGAATTGCTCGACATACCCTCCGTCTTGAAGACAGACGTAGTATTCGATCAATCTGCGTTTGTAAAGATCGCCGTGAAGAACGTAATCAACGAAGGGACCATAGGTCTCGCTCTCACTGCGTTGATGATCCTTCTCTTTCTCGGAAACGTGCGCGCAACGATTGCAGTCCTGATATCCATCCCCATCTCGGTCCTGGCCACCTTTCTAGGTCTCAATTTTGATGGAAGCTCGATCAACACGATGGTGCTCGGCGGACTTGCGCTTGCACTGTCTCGCCTCATCGATAACTCGGTTGTGGTGCTCGAAAACATCTTCCGCCATATGGAGATGGGAGAGTCTCCTACCGAAGCTTCGATCAAGGGCGGCGCGGAGGTACAGCTCGCTGTGCTGGCTGCGACCGTCAGCACCAGCATTGTCTTCTTTCCCGTTCTCATGCTCTACGGTGTTAGCAAGTACCTTTTCACGGCGCTGGCCCTGGCAGTCGTTATCGCTCTCTTCGCGTCGTACTTCGTAGCCATGACTGTAGTACCCCTCTTTTGCTCGTTGTTCATCACAATCGACCCAAGTCATGTAGGACACGTGCCGTCGGAAAAACAGATCCAGGATGCTGCCCCCAATCAACGAAACATCCGCTTCTTCCGAGTCATCGTGGACAAATTCAATCTAGTATTCCGCAGACTCGAGGGCTGGTACATCTCTAAAGTCAATGCAGCACTTCACAATGCCGGCATGGTCACGGCTCTTATTAGCCTCGCTGTTTTGATTAGCTTCGCAGCATACCCAATCCTGGGGAAGGCCTTCTTTCCGCGAACCGACCCCGGTCAATTCGTTGTGAATGTAAAAGTGCCAGCCGGCACGCGAATCGAAGTGACCGACGACTATGTCTCAAAGATGGAACAGGACATTCGCAGCGTGGTATCACCGGAAGATTTGAATATGATCGTCTCTAATATCGGCATCACACCCGATCTGTCCGCTATTTATACATCCAACTCCGGCATGCACACGGCTTTTATCCAGGTCAGCCTGAAGGAGGACCATAAAACGGGAAGTTACGCCTACATGCAGAAGGTACGCGAGAAACTGGCCGCTGACTTTCCAGATGTGTCTGCATACTTCCAGGCTGGTGGACTTGTCGATTCTGTCGTCAATCAGGGAAAGCCGGCGCCAATCGATATTCAAATAGGTGGACGGGATTTGAAGGAAGCTTATGCTCTCGCGAAAAGCGCTGCGGCACAGATCAGGCAGCTATCCTCAGTCAACGATGTGCTCGTACCGCAAGACCTCGACTACCCCGGACTGGAATTGAATATCAACAGGCCACAGACGGCTCTTCTAGGAATTACCCCTAAGGATGTCGTAGGCAATGTAATCACCGCCCTGACGTCGGACGGCATGATCGCACCGAGTTTCTGGGTCGATCCTAAGAGCGGCAACAGTTACATGCTGACCGTGCAGTACCCGGAAAATCAGATCCAGACTCTTACAGATTTTCGACAAATCCCACTGCGCTCTCCCAACGGTCTGCATACAACTCCGCTGCAATCGGTGGCAAGCGTTAAGGAGATTAACACGCCAACTGAAGTGGACCACTATCAACTTCGGCGAGTGATTGATATCTACGTCATGCCAAAGTCAGAAAGTCTCAACGCCGTCGAGAAGCAGGTTCAATCCATTGTTGATCGGATGGACAAACCGGGTGGAATTACAGTCAACATTCGCGGAACGATTCGCGATATGCAGGAATCCTTTACCAGCTTTGGCATTGGCCTTCTTCTCGCGGTTGTTCTTGTTTATCTCATCCTGATGGCACAATTTGCTTCATTTTCTGACCCGTTTATTATCCTGCTGGCCATACCTCCGGGCATCTCCGGAGCGCTTATCTTTCTTTGGGCTACTGGCTCGACCTTGAACGTCATGTCCTTGATGGGCCTTGTGATGACCGCGGGAATCGCAGTTTCAAACAGCATTCTGATCGTCGAATTCACAGGTACTTTGCGCAAGCAAGGCAAGTCGATACGCGAAGCGCTGATTGAATCCTGCAAAGCGCGTTTACGTCCCATCTTGATGACAAGCCTGGCAACCATCCTGGGCATGATTCCGATGGCGCTCGCGCTGGAACCGGGAAGCGAACAGTATGCCCCACTGGCCCGAGCCATCCTGGGAGGACTAACCGTCTCAGTGGTCGTCACTATTTTTCTTGTGCCAACGGCATATCTGCTTATCCACCGGAATGATGACCAGCTTGTGAGTCAAGGCGAGGCTTGAGATGAAGCAACATTTCACATTGAATCTGCTATGCGCCATTGTTTTATTTATCAGCAAGCCGGTGCTGGCGCAAAACACGTCCGTTCCATTGCCTAATGCTCCGGAAGCTCTGTTCTCCCAAACGGCACAACAGACCACTCCTACACCATTCCCGACAACTTCTGCCAGGCCGCCCGAGGTCGCACCCAAGCCATTAACTCGCGAGGATGCCGAAAAGATTGCTCTGGCCAACAACCCACGTATCCAGTTAGCGCAGCTTCTTGCAAGAGTACAACATCAAGCCGTTCGAGAAAGACAGGCCGATGAATTGCCTAATATGTCCGGGAGCCTCACTGCGGTCGCAGCCAATGACGGCAGCAGAATATCTAGTGCGCCACTAACGGCCTCACGATTACTGGAGCATGCCGGAATGGGTGTCCAGATGAATCAACTCATTACCGACTTCGGTAGAACCCCCAACCTTGTAGCTTCTTCAAAATTAATGGAGAAAGCACGGACATCTGACGCGGAAGCGAGCCGCGAGGATATCGTCCTTGCAACCGATCAGGTGTTCTATCAGGTCATTGAGGCGCAGGAGACGGTAAAAGTCGCGATGCAAACCGTCGCGGCGCGGCAGGCCTTAGTTGATCAGGTAAGCGCACTCACATCATCAAAGCTGAGATCCGAACTGGATCTCAGCTTTGCCAAGGTCAATCTATCGCAGGCAAAACTGCTTCTTCTCAATGCCCAGAATGAACTGGATGCATCTAGGGCCGCATTTAGTGCAGTGCTTGGATACGGCACGCTTATCGATGTTACGCTCGTTGACGATATAGGCGCTCTGCCACCACTCGCATCCAATCCAGACGTGCTCATTGCTGAAGCAATCCAGAACCGCCCGGACCTCCAGTCTTTGAAATACGCAGAGCAGGCTGCGCAAAAGTTTAGCGCAGCACAACACAGATTATTGCTCCCCACCATCAGCGCGCTCGGCGTTGTTGGCGCCACTCCAGTCGGCTCTCCTCAGTACTTCACCGGCGACTGGTATGGCGCCATCGGTGGGAACATCAATATCCCAATTTTCAATGGATTTCGATTTACCGCACAGGCCGCGCAAGCGTCGCTACAAGCGCAGGCAGCAGTAGAGCAGACTCGTTTGCTTCACAATCAGGTTGTGCGGGACGTGCGAACCGCGTGGCTCAATGCAAACACTTCACTCCAGAAGGTAACCGTTACGACTGAGCTGCTCGCTCAAACAAACACAGCGATGGAACTAGCGAAAACACGATATGATCTGGGACTCAGTTCCATCGTCGAGCTAAGTCAGGCAGAACTCCAGCAGATAGAAGCCGCGATTGGAAATGCAAATGCCGTGGCTCAATACAAATTTGCAATCGCTGCAATCCGCTTCCAGACTGGCGTGCGGCCATAACAATATGGCCTGTTTCGTTCCGCTAACTTCATTCCGAGGGATTGCGATGGCTGAAAACTCAACAGATTCGATCTTTGAATTCCAATCAATCGTTTTTGCAACAGACTTCTCACCTGCATCTCAAAATGCAGGCTGCTATGCATCTGCGCTATCCATACACTTCCGAGCACAGCTCGTCGTGGTTCATGCGTTTACCCTCCATCAGGCTGCACTGGAAGTGGAAATGGAGAAGCAGAAGGAGAGCCATCAACGCATCGTCTTGAATCAGGATTTACTGCTCGCTGCGCAATCTCTGAAAGGCGGCAAGGGAGAAACAGAAGCAGTTCTAGTTGAGGGAGACCCCCAGGAGGTCATTCCCGCCTTCGCACAACTGAGGCGTTCGGCTCTGATCGTTACGGGCACACATGGCGGCGGGTCAATTGACCGCCTTTTGCTCGGCTCGACATCTGAAGGGATTCTGCGCCATTCAAGCGGTCCGGCCTTTATTGTTGGGCCCAGGGTCAGCCAACTCGCCAATGAAAATCTAACGATCGGAAGAATACTCTACGCAACCGACTGCTCCGCTGAGTCCGCGCACGCAGCCTCGCTTGCTATCGCGCTGGCCAACTCCTTCTCAGCGGAACTCGATGTCCTCCATGTCCTGCATTCGCATGAAGTCGATCGTCCGGAACAGATAAGTCGACTTCAAGAGTATTTCTATGGAGCTGTCGGGAAGATCATTCCATCCGAGGCCACGAACGTATGCCAACCACATACATTTATCAGCGAAGGCTCTACAGACTCCCAGATTCTCGCTCATGTTAAAAGCAGACAGATTGATTTACTGGTTCTGGGACTCCGCCGAAATCGTCACCTTGGTATGCAGAATCATACGTCAGGCGTTTTCCCTATCATTATTGAAGCAAGTTGTCCTGTCGTTACATCCCCTTTTGGGTCGGTTTACCCCCTTGAGACTAGGTAACTCAAGTGGCGTACGCCATAGACCCGCCTGTAGGACGCGACAGCCCTATCTGTTCATTGCAAAAGCACATCTTTCAAAACCACTGCATCGTTATGTTCCTGGTCATGGGCGCCATAAACAAGCGTTACAGTCTTCGTTTTCGCCAAATCGCGAATCTGTCCAAGCGCTTCTTTGTGTTGTTCAAGCTCGACTTTGTAGCGCCGTTGAAACTCCAGCCAGCGCGTTGGATCATGACCGAACCATTTTCGCAATTCGGTACTCGGGGCAATGCTCTTCATCCAATCGTCAAGAGCGGCTCGCTCTTTACTCAGTCCACGGGGCCAGAGTCGATCGATAAGAATACGCACACCGTCGCCCGGCGACGCCGGTTCATAAGCGCGCTTCAACCGAAGATGCGACGCTGGAAACGATGACTTACTCATTTTGCCTCCAGTTCAAACGTCAGCTCCGCTTTAAGACCCTCTAAAACACACCCCAGGGTGGCAACTATTAGACCGGCGAACTCGCGAGACGGTACAACAAGTCGTATCGCCCGCGTCCGCTTTCACTGCCCCGAGCGCGATACAAGCAACTTAAGAGCACCGCCCTTGTGGGCGGCAATGTGATCCGTCTTATCGCTTTTGATCTCATATTGTGGGTCTGTCTTCGAGGCATGATGCACATACCCCTTATAGTTAAAATCGGCAGTGTGAATCGCGATAATGGTTCCCGACACAAAGCCTGCCTCCGAATTCCAACAAACATGATCACCAACTTTGAACACCTTTGCCACCTTTACTCCTTTCAGATGTTTCGGATACAACGGTAGGCGTGCCCCATAACTCTGATGCGTGTCATCATATGTCATAGATGCAGGAAAACTGATCGATGAACATCTCAAAAGCATTAAACGAAGCAGTTCAACCTCAGCCTGTGGTTAGCCCTCTGACGCGCTCGGCCATCTTCCTCGTTCTATCGATCCCACCCGATCGGGCCAATTATCCTGCGCTGCGCTCCTTCTTCACGGACCTTGCAGGTCTTGTGCGTGCCGTCGAATTTCGGAACGTTGAAGCTGGACTCACATGCGTTGTCGGATTTGGCTCCGATTCCTGGGATGCTCTCTTCGGCTCACCACGCCCCGCCGAACTTCATCCCTTTCGTGAGATCCGCTCAGGTGGCCGACATGCAGTTTCTACTCAGGGTGACATTCTGTTTCACATTCGCGCCAAACTGCCTGACCTCTGCTTTGAATTGGCTACCCAGATTATGGATGCTCTTGGGGATATGGTTACAGTTGCCGATGAGGTTCATGGTTTTCGTTACTTCGATGATCGCGACCTCCTGGGGTTCGTCGACGGTACGGAAAACCCGCGAGCGGAAGCCGCACATCAGGCTGCCATCGTCGGCGATGAAGACCCGGCATTTGCGGGTGGAAGTTATGTCATCGTCCAGAAGTACCTCCATGACATGAAGGGATGGAACGCTCTCCCAGTGGAGACACAGGAGCGCATCATAGGTCGCAAGAAGCTTTCGGATATCGAGCTAAGCAGCGCCGAAAAGCCTGCATTTGCCCACAATGCACTGACAACGATCGTCGAAGATGGGAAAGAAGCTCAGATTCTGAGAGATAACATGCCCTTCGGCCGGCCGGGACATGGTGAATTCGGGACGTATTTTATCGGCTATTGCCGCACTCCGCGTATCACGGAAACCATGTTGCAAAACATGTTCGTCGGTAATCCTCCTGGCAACTACGATCGTCTTCTTGATTTCACCCAGGCAGTTACCGGCAGCCTGTTTTTTGCGCCTTCTGCAGCGTTTCTCGACAACATCGATACAGGCGACCCCGCTTCTATTGCATCCGCCACCCCACCTTCACCGAAGGCGCCCGCGGTCTCCGACATAGGGGAGACCTCACTCAAAATAGGATCACTTAAAGGAGAAAACGATGAATAACCTGCGTCGAGAACTTGCACCAATTTCAGATGCAGCATGGGTCCAGATTGAGGAAGAGACCAAACGGACAATCAAGAGATACCTTGCTGGCCGGCGAGTTGTCGACGTCCCTTCATCGGGTGGTACGGCCCTCTCTGGGATTGGGACCGGTCATCTGAAATTGATCCCTGCGTCTGTCGAAGGCATCATTGCAAACCAGCGCGAGATCAAGCCCCTCGTCGAATTGCGTGTGCCTTTTGAGTTATCGCGACAGGCAATCGACGATGTGGAGCGTGGATCGAACGATTCCGATTGGCAGCCAGCGAAGGAGGCAGCAAAGAAGCTTGCGTTTGCAGAAGATCGAGCAATCTTCAATGGATTTCGGGAAGCGGGTATTCAGGGCATTCGGGAATGCACCAGTAACCCCATAGAGACACTCCCTGCTGATGTGCGCGATTATCCCGATGCCATCGCACATGCTTTGAGCCAACTACGGCTCGTTGGCGTAAACGGTCCATACTCCGTCGTGCTTGGCGCCGATGAGTATACGGCACTCGCCGAAACCCGCGATCACGGTTATCCGGTTCTGGAGCATGTCAAACGTATCGTTGATGGCAATCTGATCTGGGCGCCGGCAATCGAAGGAGCGTTTGTGATGACGACACGGGGAGGCGATTTCCAGCTCAACATCGGACAGGATGTATCGATCGGCTACCTCAGCCATAGCGATTCATCTGTGAATCTGTACCTTCAGGAGACATTTGTCTTCCGTGTACTTACCAGCGAAGCCTCAGTAGCAATCACCGCTTCGCACAAATCGTAGTGGGAGGCCACGCCGGCTTCGCATGCACAACGAGCGGCCTAAGCCGAAGGGGCGTTCAAAAAAAATGGCGATGCAGACCCAGAGGCTTGGGCTGCATCGCCGCTCTCGTTACGTGTTCGCCGAGAGATTAGAACGTGACTGGCTTGCGCGTCGGTGAACTCCTGGCCCTGCGCTGGGAGGACATTGACTTCGAGAACTTGGAGATTTGTGTCACCGAATCCATCTGGCATCAGGTTTTGGGTGTATGCAAAGCAGAGGCATCGGCTAGGCCGTCCCCGATGGGCACCACAGAAGCGAAATTCGCTTAGTGTGCCCTATTGTGTCCTGAATTGCTTGTCACTGTAGAGGTCGCCATAGCTTCTAAGTCTTTTAGAATCTACGGCGGGAACGGACGGGGCTCGAACCCGCGACCTCTGCCGTGGCTGCTCACTTAGGTAATCGAACTGCACGCTCATCCATAAGGCATGATCTCCCTCTCTAAGAGATTCGGAGATAGGAATTGCCAGGATTCATTTTTTTATTGACGATGTCTGGTGATTGCATATAAAAGTATTTGCGCTAGAGAAAATTGAAATTGCTTGAAGAAAGCGTGCTTTGATAGGGGATTATCGACGCGAACAAACCCCTATGATCGCGAAGTTCCTCTCCAAGGGTGATTTTCCCCACACGTTTCGAAGGGTGCTAAAGAGGCAAGACGCAATCTGCATCGTTTAGGCGCTTGACCTCGAATGTATACGTATTCAGACAAGGGAGATTTTATGAAATTTTGCCGTAACTCCACTTTGCCAGTAATCGCAATTGTTTGTCTTGCCGTTTCAGGACAAGCACAGACCTCCAGCGGCACAATCAGTGGCCACATCGTCGATCAAACCGATGCGGTTGTACCTAATGCGGAGGTAAAGTTGATCAATCAGCAGACGGCTGTCATGATATCGACGCAGGTTCGTCCGAACGGAGACTTTATCTTTTCGAACGTGCAACCCGGAACATTCACGGTAATCGTCCAGGCAAGCGGTTATAAGGAGCTGCGCAAGGTAAACCTCCAATTGAGTGCCTCGCAGGTCCTTTCGGCTGGCACGTTCGCTCTCCAGATCGGTGAAGTCACTCAGTCAGTTACCGTGTCTGCGGAGATTACACCAATTCAGAACGGCAGTTCCGAGCGCTCTGGTGTGCTTGATAGCAAGCAGATTGATAATCTGCTTGCGGTAGGGCGCGATGCCATGTCCTTCGTTCGAGTATTGCCGGGTGTAGTCGGGAGTGGCGGCAGTGCAAGCCTGGGAACGTCCAACACTCCGACCATCAATGGAGTTAACAGCGAGTACAACTCCGCGACGATCGATGGTGTTACCGGAAATACGCGCGGGCTCTCTACACTGGATACGCCTTTGAACCTTGATGCGGTTCAGGAAGTTACTGTGATGGCCTCGAACTATCAGGCGCAGTATGGAAAGACGGCAGGCGCAAACATAAATTTCGTCACTAAGAGCGGCACGCAGCAGTTCCATGGGGGAATCTACTATTACTTTCGCAACGAGGCATTGAACGCCAACAGCTACTTTACGAAATATAACGGCAGCCTTATCCGTCCGCGGTACCGCTATAACACCTATGGCGGCACGATTGGAGGGCCCATCTATTGGCCGGGACACTTCAATGTGGCAAAAAACAAGCTATTCTTCTTCGTTTCGCTCGAGAACTCGCCAATTACCGCACCAGACGGCCTCAAGACTTACAAGGTACCGACAGCATTGGAAGTGAATGGCGATTTTTCGCAGAGCTATAACCAGGGGAACGCCGTTCAGGATCCCGCACACCTGATCCGCGTCAAAGACCCAACGTCTAGTGGTAGTTGTGCTGTAAACTCTGCGACGCCCGGTGCAGGTTGCTTTCCGGGCAACGTCATTCCCGCAAGCCGGATCAATACGCAGGCCCAGGCGCTTCTGAAGGTTCTCTACAACAATACCCTCGCACTGAATCCGGGGTTCGCCGTAAACAACCTCGGTGTGACGAATAACAACTACAACTACGCCACGAACTACTCGGGCGACAAACCAGTCAATCAAGAGATCTTCCGTGTCGACTACTTTCCTACGGAAAAGCTGCATATGTTCGGGCGCGGCGATCTGGAAACCGTCAACAATAACAGCTACAGTTCTCCAGCAAACAATCTGCCGTGGCTGATGAAGGTGAACTATAAGACGTCCAATCCCAACTTCGTCTTCAATGTGATCTATACCTTCAGCCCAACACTAGTGAATGAGCTGAATCTGGGAACTGCAGGATGGAATGAATCGCAGCTTTACAACCCGGCGGATTTGGCCAAGGCTCAGCTAGACCCTAAGGGGTACAACATCCCGGCTTTGTACCCAGGCGTCAATCCTTTGAACCTGCTTCCATCGGCGAGCTTTGGTCTCACAAACTCAGCGAACTTTGGTTGGGATAGCCGCTTTCCTATGGGAAACAAGGTCAGGTCCTATAGCGCAACGGACAATGTAACGAAGATCATCGGCACACATAGCTTAAAATTTGGCGCCGACGCACAGACGGACTCCTATCTGCAGGTCAACCATAACCGGGTCGGCAACTTCTCTTACGCACGGGATGCAAATAATCCCAACGACAGCAACTACGCGTATTCCAATGCGATGCTAGGAAACTTCGACACAATGACCGAGGTGACAGCGTTAGTCAACTACAAGCCACGTACCAATACATTTGAGTGGTACGCACAGGATCAGTGGAAATTAACTAACAAGCTGACCCTTGACTACGGCTTGCGCTTCTCGTGGGCTATGGCTCAACGATTATCGGCCGGCAACAACTTTGCCCCGGAGCTATATAAAGCTTCCAATGCACCGCTTTTATATCAGCCAACGACCAAAGATCCGAAGACAGGGTTGTCTCGAGCCGTTGACCCGACAACAGGAGCTTTCGTGCCGGGGGCATGGGGCGGCCTCTTCGTACCCAATACAGGTAACCTTCAGAACGGCATCCTAAACGTCAATACGCCGGGTTATCCGCAGGGAACGCTGTATGGCAACGGGATAATTTATGCTCCACGCATTGGCTTTGCCTACGATCCATTTGGCCAAGGGAAAACGGTCGTTCGCGGAGGTTACGGCATCTTCTATAACGTGCGTGCGCGCTCTGGGCAGTCGGGCGACATGACAAATAACGCGCCAACGACTAACTCTCCGACGCAATACTATGGCAACCTCGATACGTTCCAGAACGCAGGATCGTTGAGCGGGCCCTATACCATCGGCCATGCGATCCCGCTGCATGCCCCTGTGGTTTCCACTATGAATACCAGCCTGGGTATCCAGCAAATGATGGGCGCGGGGGTTGTTCTTGATGTGGCTTATGTTGGCACTTTTGGCCGGCATCTGAGTAACTACACTCCGATCAACACGGTTCCGTATAGCGCTCAATTCCTTTGGTCGAGCCAAAGCGCCGCTGGCGGAGTTTTGCCGGACAACTTCTTCCGTCCTTATCCAGGATTCGGGACAATCAACATGCAGTACTTCAATCTCACATCCAGCTACAACTCCCTGCAGATTCGTGCGACCAAACGCTTCTCTAAAGGGTTGGAGTTTGGAGTGGCCTATACATGGTCCAAGTCGATGGACTACGGTTCGTGCCAGACAGCGTCGACCCAATCAGCGTCGTCCTGTTCTGAGTCTTACAACGTTACCGTCGCCAATTATCAAAATCTACGCACATGGAACTACGGTCCAGCCAGTTTCGACATAAGGAACAACCTGGTTGCGAATTATCTCTGGAGCCTGCCTAAGGGCAGCAACGTCTGGAGCAACTTCTTGACCCGCGCGGTGCTGGATAACTGGCAGATATCAGGTATTGCTTCGCATCTCAGTGGCACCCCAGGTGGAATCATCCTGAAAACAAGTAACAATGCGAATATCACTGGAGGTGGCGATGGCGCCAGGGTCAATCTTTTAGGAGACCCGATGCAGGGCGCTCCGCGCACTTTCAATCAGTGGTTTAATACCAGCGTCGTGAGCGCTCCGGTCGCGGGCGTAGCCGCCACGAGTGCGACGAGCGGATACAAGCCAGGCGATCCAGGCAATGCTCCAAAGGTTAACTACTATCTTCCCGGTTACACCAATTTCGACACGGCGTTGTTCAAGAACATCCCTATCGAAGGAAAGTTGACTATGCAGTTCCGTCTTGAAACATACAATACCTTCAATCACACGCAGTTCAACTCGCTCAACAATACGGCTACATTTGCGACCGCGGCCAGTGCAGCTAGCCCTCGACCCGCTCAAACGGATGCTACGTTTGGAAGATTCAACGGAGCCAATAATCCTCGTTACTTGCAGTTGGCGCTTCGGATTAACTTCTAACTCACAGGGCAGCTCGACACCGCCACGTCTATCTTGAGTGCGGTGTCGAGCTTTAAGCTTGTAACCCGAATGTTGGCAATAGAGATTCAGATGCACCTAACTCCAACCTCCTATGTCCCGCGGAGTAGGTTTGCGATGCATCGTTGTTGCGACGAGTCCACTCGAGCAGTTGAAGCCCCTGTTCTTGGGCAAATGCGCTCCGACAGTGAAGAGAGCCGCCAGGCGCTTCCAAGTGCCCTAGCGGCTGCTGATTAGGCTCATAGGCGGAAGGTTTGCAAACAGATTGGGAAAGCGGCTTAGTCTCGTAACCTGACAGCTTTCTCCAGAGCGCCGTCCTGAAATATTGTTGGCTTCGCGGCATATGAGATATCCCCACCGTCGATTACGATGCGCTCATTTCCTGCTCCCTCTACCTGCAGAAACACTGCTGCCGGTGTGAGCAAGCGGGGTGCTGTCATGAGCACGTGTTTGCTGTCGATCATACGGACTACGGTTTCAGCTTCAGGATTTCCGTCGATACTAATTCCATTGACCGCAGCGTCTGTCACGTTGTCAAAGATCACGGCTGGACGGAGGTCTGGCGAACTTACTTCCAGGCGAAGATTCTGCACAGTCAGCCCGTGTACTCCGCGTGCATATAGACCGTAGGCTGGCATCGGTCCAAGCATGAAATACTCACCGGCAATCTCCGGTAGCTTGCGCCTTGCGCCATCTTCAGCCGTTCCGCCACCACCAAATGTGAGATGGATGTCTTCAAGCGAGATGTTCTCCATCGTCGCTCCTCCGACACAATTGAACACGATACACGACATCTTTTCGCCGGGATTGACGACGCTGGTTACCTCTGCCTCCGATAGCTGCCCAGGATTCGTCGTGACATTGCCATGGATGTGACTGAAGGAGATATTTCTCATAACTGCGGGAGTGGTAGTTCCTGGAGGCGTACCCGTGCTCATGTCATCCTTTGCGGCAGCGGCGGCATTTTGCGGGGCCACTGTCCGACGAGGGCCAACGCCTACGTGGATGGGCCCAGTCACGTTGTCCAAAACAAGATTTGAGAAAGCAATGTTCTCGTATCGCGATCCGGGATTACCCTGGAACTTGATCGGGCAACCATATACCTCGTAAAGCACGCAGTTCGATATTGAGATGTTTTGCGCGAAGCCACCGCCAAAACGGAAGACAGACCAACGTGTGCTGAAGATACTATTTGCAATCGTCACAAACTGACAGCTTCCGAATAAAGCGCAGGCGTCGTCTTGTGCGAGAACGATGCAGTTATTAACCGTAACGTATTGTGCGCTGATGAAGTGGAATCCGTCATTGTTGCCGTTAACGCGATTGTGGATATAGAGACTATCCATGTGCACACGCTTGCTTTGGATCACGCGAATGCTGTGGTATGCGCAGTCGATGAGATCAAGACTGCGAATCGTAAGGCCTTCGCAACGATATACCAGTACATGGTAGGGACGACTCGCACCGCCGATTCCACTGGGAGGCTTTGCACCACGTATCTTCGAATGAAACTGCGCGCCCTGTCCATCAATGGTCCCAGGCCCTTGGATTGTCACGTTCTTTGCATTCACGGCAAAAAGGAGCGCCCAGTTGCCATCCACAAGCGTCGTGTCACCGCTCAAAGGAATTGCATCGACGGCGTGATATTGCTTTCCGTCGCCGCTCCCTAAAAGTTTGCCCCCTGCGGCGATGTGCAGTGTGACATTGCTCTTCAACTCAACAGTACCAATTTGAAACACTCCCGCTGGAACCAAAACGGTGCCGCCGCCATCATGCGTGCAAGCATCGATTGCCGCTTGCAAAGCTGCGGTATCCATCGTTGTCCCGTCTCCCTTTGCGCCAAAGGCGCGTATGTTGTAGACGCGTGCACCCAGATCGATGGTTATCGCTCCCTTACGTTGCGATGCCTCGGCTTCCAAATTGTCGGGCCGCATGAGGCTGAGAGCTGTTGCTGCAGCCACCGCGCTGGCCGGAGCATGACTCAGCCATTGTCGCCGAGTCACAAAAGTGCGTTCCGTTTTGTCGTTAGGGCACTGAGTTGTCAATGTGTACCTCATGGTGAATGGAAGAGATGGAAGTGCTAGGTGAAACGCGTGTCACGATGTGCAAGACACCTTAAATGTATCCGTATACAATAGTCAACAAAGATAAACTGGCAACGCTACAAGAGTGTACGTGACTCCTTCTAGATGTTTTTGCCGCACCAGGAGCTAAAGCACAGTTATGGACATGCGTGACATCGCGAAACTCGCAGGAGTTTCCAGTGCGACCGTATCCCGTGTTATCAACGGTTCCAACCTTGTACGTCCAAAAACAGCAGAGCGTGTCCGTAAGGTACTGGAAGAGACAAAATTCATCCCTAATGGTAGTGCCACTACATTGAAGTACGGTAGAAGCAGTACCTACGGCCTCATCATTCCAGATATTACAAATCCATTTTTTCCGGAGTTTATCCGTTGTTTTGAGGCGATCCTTGCAGAAAACAACCAAGATATGCTGATGGCAATGACCGATTTGCATGTGTCACGGATGCAGCAAACTATTCGCCGCATGTTGGTCCGTCAGGTTGATGGCGTTGCGCTTCTCGCCGCTGAAATTGAGACCGAACCGATCGAGGCTCTTCTGCACAACCGGGTTCCCCTCGTTACCTTGGACCGCCGGATCGTCGGACCTGGACTTGGCGATGTTTCTATTGACTATTTGAGCGGTATGCGACAAGCCATCGCACATCTTAAGGAACATCGCCATCGCAAGATCGCCTACATTGGGGGGTCACCTGGTTTGACTATCTCCGATCACCGCGTCCATGCCTTTAAAGCTGCCATGGCTGAAGCGAATCTCACCGTTGAACCAGCCTTTGTCCGAGCTGGTAACTACCGCGTCACCGGTGGTGAGAAGGGTATGTCAGAATTATTGGCTCTCAAAGTCCGCCCCACCGCCATCATGGCCACCAATGACCTCACGGCAATTGGCGCCCTGCGTGTCATTCATCGTGCAGGCTATTCCGTGCCCGGGCAATTCTCCGTTGTTGGTTTTGACGATATCGAGTTGAGTGATATCGTCTATCCTCCACTTACAACTCTTCGTCTCCCTCGTAATATTCTGGCGGAAGCCTTCTTCAAAGCACTCGCGAGTAGTGGCAAAGACCCACATGCTGTAGGGAAGAGATATAGAGTGCATACAGAGCTTGTTGTGCGTGATTCGACTGGGCCGGTTCGATAACCGTTTGTCGTCTCAGAGCGTCTTTATCGAAAGACGAAATTCAGCGCGACGCACACAATGAGTACCAGACCGGCAAGTACTAGAGAGCTTGTGGCTATTTTTTCTCTTGTCGGTCGAGTGAAATACGTCAACCCCGCAAGGGCCCCGATGCTCTTTTTCTTGGTGAATAAACTCACCAAAATATTGACCACGAGACTTGCCGCAAATCCATAAATAGCTCCGTAGAAACCTGCAAGCAGGTCGCTGCCATAGTGGATTGTGCCTATCCTTACCGCAAAATTGTGGCTCGTTGCGATAAGAACACCTATGACCAATCCCCACAGACCCGCCGCCGGTGTCGCCCAGGTTGTAAACATGCCCAAGAGGAACGATGCAAATAGTGGAGCATCAAAAAGAGAGAAGACTAGCGTTTGGTAGTCCATGAGATTGCCGAAGTGCAACGCAATATAGGCGGTTGTCATGCTTAGACCGCAAGCCCCCACGGTGGAAGCGCGCCCCATCAATAAATAGTGTTTGTCCGTAGCAGTCCTCTGAATGTAAGTTCTGTAGAGATCTTGTGTCCAGATGACGGATAATGCACTGATATTACCCGCCAATCCAGACATTAGACTTGCAAGGATGGCGCAAAGCCCAAGTGCAAGGAGCCCTGCTCCGTAGTGGTGACTCATCATCGCGGTCAGTGCCTGATCGAATTGAATCGCCCCGCCTGGTTTGATTAAAAGAATTGCCGCCGCTGTTCCGGGAACAACTAGCAATATCGGAAAGAACATTTTGAAAACTGCTGCTATCAGCGGAGTCTGAATCGCATTCTGCAAATTCCGAGCAGTCAGCGCCCGCTGGATGATCAGGAAGTCAGTACACCAGTAGCCGAAGCTTAGAACCGCTCCCAAACCGAAAATGACACCTGTTCTATCGAGCTTTGCGCCCGTCGGATTCATCCATGGCAGCGCCGTCCAGATGTGAGCCATCTCGTGGGGCAGTCGAGTTCTTATTCCGGCAATGCCGTCAAAATCATGAAGGATCTTGTACGTCAACGGAAGAACTCCCGCAATAGTGAGAACGAACTGAAGAATCTCGGTATAGATTGTTGCTCGCAGTCCGCCTAATGCTGTGTAACAAAGCACAACAGAGCAGGCAAGAAATGAGATACGAGAAAAACTCCAGCCCAGGAAGGCATGGAGGACCGCAGATATTGCATAGAGACTAATGCCGGCGACCAAGGCCATCCTCGCTGCCAGGCAGCATGAGCTGAACAAATGTGTCGCGTCGTTGTATCGAATTCGAAGGAAGTCCGGAACCGTCAGCGCCCGGCTATTGTGGTAGATGGGCATCATAAACAAGGCGAGAAAGATCATCGCAGGCACGGCACCGATCCAATAGAAGTGCAATGCAGCTAGCCCATACTTCGCACTAGCCGATGTGATACCGACGATTTCAAGCGCTCCACAGTTTGCTGCTAGAAATGCGATCGATGTAACTGAAGCAGGCATCGAATGCCTGGCGTGCAAAAAAGAACGGGAATCCTTCGTGTTCCTGCGCACAACGTAGCCTATGAATACAACCGCTGCGAGATACGGGACCAAAATTACCAGCGTCACATTTGAGACGGAGAAACTCAAAGCTTCCTGCTTTTACCTGCCAGACGATTTTGGAACGGTGCGTACTGATTTTTTACGTCACTGTAGACTTAAGCGCAACAATGATTCAGAAGTGGAAGCTGAGCAGACTATGCTGTCAGGGTTATGCCACAGTCAGAACGCAAAGAATGAATGGGACCAAAAAGACCCACGCCAGCAAATTGGGCGGACTCAGCGGATATTGTGCCCAGACTATCGCGATGGTTTCTGGTCTAGTGTTCTGATTCCCCAGGATTTTCGGGGATTCCGGGGTCGTCGAGGATTTGAACGGCTGGTGCAGGGCCAAAGTGTGTCCAGTCTTGAAGCACCCAAACCAGCTTCTTATCGCGTGTGACCTCGACCAACTGCGGGCCGTGGCGATTGCCGCCTCGCGAGCAGATGATGGTGTTACCGTTGGCCAGGCGCGTCGCAGACTGTGAGTTTTGATAGTCGTATTGTGGAGGGAGGTCTTTCGGGGTGATCTGCCATACGACCTTTTTGTCAGGTGTCACCTCCAGAGTCCTCACATCGTGCTCGTCTGTAATCAAAGTATTGCCGTTCTTGAGACGAATGGCGGCCCACGGAGTTGGGACGTCATAGCTCCACACTTCGAGTCGTGGATGCCGAGGAACTGCTGCAACGGAGTCTGCCCGCGGCTGAAGCGGAGATAGACGAACATGCCGGTCAGGATCAGAGCGAAGAAGACTGCGCCGTAGGTGTAGACCGGCGAATGCGATGGAAAGATGATGGTCTCTTTGCGGCCCCACTTTGGCGTATTCATCCTGCACGCTCCGGCCGCACGGCTCTTAAGCATTCACCACAAAACCTTGCAAAAACTGGCACGGCGCGGGGACATTAGCGGAACGCATGTCGGGAAGTTATGGCGCTTCCGGGCCTCTGCGTTGAACGCTTGGCTCGACCAACAGAAGCGAGCGGGCTGACGGCACGCGCTCCACAAAACATCCTCGACCTCTGCCCCCTTCGGCGGTACGCTGGATATAAGCCATCCGTTGCTGCCTGAACAGGAGAAATCATGTCAAGGCGAACACGGTATCAGAACGGAAGCGTGCAACGCGAAAAGCGGCGGAGCGGGCCGGATGTATGGATTTTCAGGTGGCGTGAGATTGGGCCAGACGGCAAGGGCAAGCAGCGAAAGGCCATTGTCGGAACGGCTACAACTCTCCTCACCGAAGCATCGGCACTCAAAGCAGCTCAAGCATTGCGCATCGACGCCAACCAACAAACCCCGCAGGCGGAAGGCGGGCCGAGGACCATCGACGAACTGGTCGCGCACTACCGGCTCAAAGAGCTGGCAGGCGAGAATCAAGGGCGGAAGGCGTTCTCGACTCGGGCCGCTTACGAGTGCTATCTGAGGGCCTGGATTCTTCCTCGTTGGGGAAGTTACAGGTTAGATCAGGTGAAGCCAGTCGCAGTGGAAGAGTGGCTGGACAGCATCAAGCGGGCAAGGGCTACACGGGCCAAGATTCGGAATTTGATGAGCGCCATCTTTCATCACGCGATGCGGTACGAGTGGGTGGATCGCAACCCCATCAAACTTGTGCGCCAGAGCGCGAAGCGAGAGAAGGTGCCTGACGTTCTCGAACTGGCGGAACTCCAGCTTCTTCTCAGCAAACTGTCTGTCCGAGAGCGCACCTTGGCGCTGCTCGACGCGGCGACTGGGCTTCGCGTCAGCGAACTGCTTGCGTTGCGCTGGATGGATGTTGACTTTGAGAATCTGGAACTCCGTGTCACCCGCTCGATCTGGCATCAGGTGGTAGGCGACTGCAAGACGGAAGCCTCGGCCAAGCCTGTCCCGATGGACAGCTACATGGCGGAGGATCTTCTGCGCTGGCGTCGTCAGAGTCCCTACCCAATGCCACTCGATTACGTCTTTGCCAGTCCGACGATGCAGGGTAAACAACCCTACTGGCCGGACAATTTGATGAAGCGTGACATTCGGCCGGTGGCGCGCGCAGCCGGCATCCACAAGAACATCGGTTGGCATACTTTCCGCCACTCCTTCGGCACCTTGCTGAAGGCCAACGGAGAGGATGTCAAAACCGTTCAGGAGCTCTTACGACACGCGAACAGCCGGATCACGCTGGATATCTACACCCAGGCCGTGAACTCGACCAAGCACGCCGCGCAGAGCAAGGTTGTTCAGATGATTGTGCCCGGCGTGGGCACAAACGTGGGCGCAAAGAAGGACCAAGCACAAACGAGTACAGAAGCGAAATCCGCTTAGTGTGCCCTTATTGTGTCCTGATTTGCTTGTCACTGTAGGTCGCCATAGCTTCTAAGTCTTTTAGAATCTATGGCGGGGACGACGGGGCTCGAACCCGCGACCTCTGCCGTGACAGGGCAGCGCTCTAACCAACTGAGCTACGTCCCCAAACTGCTTTCAATCCGGGCTGCAAATGGCAACCGGAGTCTTTCTACTACGTCGTTGCACTTTCCAACGATGTTACAAGTCTACCAGAACCTGCGTGAATTTCACGCCTCTCCTCATCTAATTTATCTACCGAGAACAAGCCGTCTTCGAGATTCTCGACGATGCAGGCTCTTCCCTATTTTAGATCCGTTTCCGAGGACACAGGATCGTTCGTTGAAAGCCCATGCTTGTCCATCCGGTAGATCAATGTGCGGCGGCTGATATCTAAATAGCGTGCCGTCTGCGTTTGATTTCCATCAAATTTTTCCAGGGCTCTGCTGATAAGGTCGCGCTCTATCGCTTCAAGGCTTATCCCTTCATCGGGAAGATCAGGCCAAACCAGAGCCGCATCTGCAGATGACGGCGACAACTCCTCCGGCAGTTCGTCCACGGTAATAAGATCGCTGGACGAGAGCACCAGCAAACGCTCCAGCACGTTCTCCAGTTGGCGCACGTTCCCAGGCCATCGATAAGAAATCAGTCTCTGATGAACTGCGGGCGACAGGCGTACATTGCGCAGACCATGCCGTTCTTTCGCGCGCTGAAAAAGCGTCTCTATCAACTCGGGAATATCACTCTTCCGCTCTCGCAAAGGAGGAACCGTCAGCGGGACGACAGCAAGCCTATAGTAGAGGTCTTCTCTGAAGGTTCCATCTTCGACCATTGCCGACAGCGTTCGATGCGTTGCAGCCACCACTCGGACATCCACCTTTACAGGAGCCGTCGCTCCCAGCTTTGAAAGCTCTCCCTCTTGCAGGACGCGAAGCAGCTTCACCTGGGCATCCAGCGGTAGTTCACCAACCTCGTCGAGGAAGAGCGTACCGCCATCGGCTGCTTCGATACGCCCCAGCTTGTTCCCAATCGCTCCTGTAAATGCTCCTCGAACATAGCCGAAAAGTTCCGATTCAACCAGATCGCGCGGGATGGCTCCGCAGTTAATCGAGATAAACGGTCTGTCCCTTCTATGGCTGTTATGGTGAATCGCGCGGGCGATAAGCTCCTTGCCTGTTCCTGTCTCTCCCTGTATCAGGATCGTGGCATCGCGTGCCGAAACCCGTGCAGCTTGGCTGAGAACATGCAGAAGCCCTTTTGAATGGCCAACTATTCCCTCGAAGCCATACCGTTGATCGAGCGCTGAACGAAGCGTGCGCACCTCTTCAATCAGGTTCTGCCTCTCCATGGCACGGTGCACAACCAGCACCAATGCTTCGAAATCAAGCGGTTTGGTTACATAGTCATATGCGCCAAGCTTCATCGCTTCTACCGCGCTCTCAATCGTCCCGAATGCCGTAACGACAATAACTGTCGTCTGCAATCCTTCTTTCGTGATGCGGCTAAGCAGCTCAAGGCCCGTTGTTGGCATCTTCAGGTCAGTAATCACCAGCGGAGGTTCATCCTCCTTGAGCATCGACCAGGCTTCGTCACCATCGGAAGCCAGCGAAACTTCATAGCCTGCTTCTTCAAGCTGCATCTTCATCACGCGACGAAGACTGCTGTCATCGTCAACAACAAGAATGTGGTTCCGTCTCACAGTACCCCCATCTTGTGGGCTGACTCGGTAGAAGACAAGTGAGCTGGAAGTTCCAAACGAAATATCGTTCCCTGCCCAGTGTTACCCATGCACGATAATGTCCCGCCGTGCTGTGCCGCGATATTTGCTGCGATAGCAAGTCCTAGCCCTGTGCCATTTTCTTTCGTCGTGAAGAAAGGCTCGAAGATCCGCTCCTTTGCTTCACGCGAGATGCCTTGCCCATGGTCGCAAACTTCAATGCAGAGCCTTGAGTCGATGAAAAACGAGCGTACCTCAACTTCACCTTCTCCCTCAGTCGCCTGAATGGCATTCAATATAAGGTTGAGCAGCAGTTGTTTGATCTGCTCAGGATCGCACACCACTTCTTCCCCTCGATCAACTGTCCCAACCCGCAGAGAAACTCCCTGCTTGCGCGCAGCATGTTGAGCAAGAGCGGTAACCGACTGAATCAGATCCCGGAGCTCCGTCTTCTGCCGCCTAGGAAGGCGCGGACGCGCGAAGTCCAGAAAGTTCGTAAGAAGTTTGTTCAGCCGCTGCGACTCCTTCGTCAAAATCTCCAGGCACTCCGCTCTCGCCTCCGATGACGCCTGTCCTCGCGCCAAAATCCCCGCCGCACCGCTAATGCTCGCAAGCGGATTGCGTATCTCGTGCGCAAGGCTGGCGGAAAGCTGCCCAGCCGCTGTAAGCCGCTCCGTCTTCTTTAGCTGTTCCATGTTTTGTTGCAGCTCGACATAAACTCGTTCCAATTCAACTTTAGTCGCCTCCACCCGCTTCCGTTGCGTACGTTCTCTATCCGCAAGTAGTCCTGCAATCACCCCGGCCGCGCCAAAAGTGCTCAACTCTACAATCTGGTCCTGAGCATCAAGCGGCGCTCGAAACCAATGCCGATACACTGATGGTGCAAGCAACACCGCGGTAAGCAGAACAGTCTTCAGTACGCCCCGCCACCCAAAAAAGAGGCCTGCCAGCATAAATGGAAGGATGTTCAAGTGATGCAGGATGTTATGCACCACCACTGCACGAGGAGGCACCATCCATGTAAAAACGGCTAGCGTCACCACGAGGATCGCAATCAATGCCGCCTTCGTGCGCGCCGAGCGCAAACTGGATGGAATACGCCGCATATCCTCATTCTCCCACGTCTGCAATGCAGGGCTTTCCGGTACAGGACTTCCCGGTCGGCTCACCAGGACATACGCCGGATTGGAGGTTGCGATCATCCTGCAACCATTCAATGCAATTCACTCACCAAGCCGGCAAACACTATCTGGTCGCAAAATGAGACTCTTCGCTGGAAACTGTGACCTTTCGATTGGCCCTTTCGGTACACAGGTGTACCTTTTGGGACACTGCGAACGTCGTCACCTTCGCTGGATTCCATATTTTCGGCCATTTCATTTGGCTCCTTAATTGCCTCTACAACAATGTGTCACTCTATCGATCCACCCTCGTTACGTTGTTGCTGATGCCTCCACTGGCATTTGCTCAGAACAACCCGTCACAGGCTCTGCCATCTTCGCCGTCTCCCTCCGTGCCAGATCAGGCCACCGCATCGCTCCCGCTCTCTCTCCCAGAGGCCATTGCAATGGCCATTAAAAACAATCCTCGGCTTCATGAAGCGCAAGCTGTAACGCAGCGCGCAGGTGCTATCGCTCGCACTGCCCGCGCTTATACAAACCCCAGTGTCGAAATCTATGAAGGACGCCAGTACGCCAGGCCTATCGCTACTCCAGGTGTGCCCGGGCTGCTTCAGCACTACGCCGCATATCAGACCATCGAAATTCCCTCCGAGCGCCGTGCGCGGCAGAATGCAGCTCGCTTCGCCGTGGTAAGCAGCGAAGCCGGTCAGCGCACTGTATCGATCTCGGTAGTTGCCGACGTCAAGCATGCCTTCTATAACACGCTGCGTAGCCGCGAACAGATCCGATATGCGCAGGACAATCTCCAGCTTGTGCAGGACCTGCGCCGCCGCGTTGAAGTCGAAGTCAACGTAGGTGAAAAGGGCAGACTCGAACTCACGCGTGCCGAGGCGGAACTTGCTCGCGCGCAATTCGCCGTTCGCAGCGCACAGATTGAATATAGAAATGCAATTGCTCTGTTGCGCGTCGCCATTGCCGCTCCCGCCGACGCCAACCTCAACCCTGTAGGAGATCTTGCTCCACGCATTTCACTATCGCCGCTGGAGCAGCTGCGACAGAACGTCTTTCAGTCGTATCCCGCCCTTGTGCAGTCCAGGGCCGATATAGAATCGGCCAAAGCATCGCTAGATCGTGAAAAGGCGCTGCGTATTCCTCAACCGGTCGCCTTTGCCGAGTTTGAAAACCAGCCTGACCTGCGCTACTGGCGCAGCGGTGTAACGATTCCCCTCCCTCTCTGGGACCGGAGACGCGGCCAGATCGATGAAGCGAAAGCTGTCATCAACCAATCGAGCGCCGTACTCGATCAGCGCAGGCTTGAGCTTACATCCGCACTCGAGCGCGCTTATGAGCAATATCAACTGGCCGACCAGCAGACGACATCCCTGGAATCGGGGTCGCTTCACGCCGCGGAGAGTGCCGTTGATGCTGCCAAGGCTGCGTATCGTTATGGAGAACGCGGAATCGTCGAAGTCCTCGATGCGCAGCGCGTTCTGCAAAGCGTCCGCAGCGACCTGCTGGATGCACAGTACGCCCGCCAATCGTCTCTCATCGACCTTGAAGAACTCGGCGCGGTTGCGCCTGGAGTACAGCCCTGATGAACACTCCGCTCTCCCTCCGAACCTCTATAGGAATTCGTCGCGCGTATCGCCCTCTGGCGATCGCTTTATCTCTCGCGTTCTCTTTGGCCGCGATACAAGGCTGCAAAGCAAAGCCTAAAGAGACCGTGGCCGCACAGCCAGGCGATCCAAATGAAGTTTCCATAACCTCCGCACTTGCAGAAAACCTGAAGTTCGGCACGCCGGAGATGGCCGACGTCAATGGCACTCTACGCGTGGCTGCCCACGTCGAAACCGACGCGCAACGCATCGCACATGTTGGATCGCCTGTCGCAGGACGTATCCTGAAGCTCCTCGTTTTTGAGGGACAGAACGTGAAGGCTGGCACGGCGCTCGCTATGCTGCACAGCACGGATCTGTCTGACACCCAGTTCGCCCTCATCAAGGCCGCATCGCAGAGGGACCTGGCCGCGACATCGGTGAAGCGCGCCGAACAACTCGTCGAAGCCGACGTGATAGGCCGCGCCGAGTTGGAACGCAGGCGCGCTGAGTTGCTTCAGGCCGGCACGGAGGCAGCCTCCTATCGCACGCAGTTACGTGGCCTCGGCATGACGGAGTCCCAGATCCACCAGCTTGAAACCACACGCAAACTCAGCGCCGACTACCCCATCGTCACACCTAAAAGCGGTACCGTACTCAAGCGTGAGATTGCGATAGGCCAGGTCGTTCAACCCGCCGATCCCGCTTTCACCATCGCCGACCTCTCAAACGTATGGATCGTCGCAAACGTTCCTGAAGAAGATGCGGGCCCTCTCCGCAAGGGCATCGAAGTGGAGGTCAAGATACCAGCCCTCCCCGATCGCAAAATTACAGGACGGCTCTCTTTTGTCTCCCCCATCGTCGATCCGGACACTCGCACCGTCGCAGTGCGCATGGAAGTTCCCAACCCTAACGGCCTTCTGAAGCCTGACGAACTTGCCAGCATGACGTTCATCGGCCACACCGACAAGAAACTCACGGTCCCGAACGCTGCTGTCGTCCGTGAGGACAATAAAGACTGCGTCTTCGTACAGATTGCACCTGAAAAATTTATTCTGCGTGAAGTCTCTCTCGGCGAGGAAGAGAACGACCGGCGCGTCGTTCTCGATGGAGTCAAGCCAAATGAGCGCATCGTCACCGAAGGCGCATTCCATCTGAACAACCAGCGCAGACAGAACGCCATTAAGGGAACAAAATAAATGTTGCAGGCAATCATTGCTGGCGCCCTCCGGCAAAGGCTCATCCTTGTCGTTGTCGCTCTGGTCCTCGTGGGCTTTGGAATCAACGCGGCACAACATCTCTCCGTCGACGCTTTCCCCGATGTCGCCAACGTCCAGGTGCAGATCGCAACCGAAGCTCCCGGAAAATCCCCTGAAGAGGTCGAGCGCTTCGTAACCATCCCCATTGAGATCGCTATGACTGGGCTACCCGGCATGACCGACATGCGCTCTCTCAACAAGCCGGGCCTGTCGCTCATAACCCTCGTCTTCACCGACGAGAGTGACCTGTTCCGTGAGCGGCAGATGGTATCGGAGCGGCTGGCCGAGGTCCGCAGCCGCATGCCCGAAGGCGTTACGCCTGTCCTCGGCCCCATCACGAACGCACTCGGAGAGGTCTATCAGTACACGCTCGAGATGCCGGGAGAAGCCGACTCAAAACGTCCGCTAACGCACGACGAGCTCATCGCGCGTCGCACCCTTCAGGACTGGGTCGTGCGCCCGCTCCTGCGCTCCGTTCCCGGTGTCGCAGAGATCAATTCGACCGGAGGCTTCGTCAAACAGTATGAAACCCTCGTCGATCCGCAGAAGCTGCACTACTACGATCTTTCTATCGACGACGTCTTATCTGCGCTTTCCCGAAACAACGCCAACGCAGGCGGCGGCGTACTGCCGCAACACGCCGAGCAATACCTCATCCGCAGCGTAGGCCTCGTACACGATCTCGACGACATCCGAAACATCGTCCTCAAAGAGACGAAGGCCACGCCCGTATATATACGCGATGTCGCCGAGGTTCGCATCGGCACAGAAGTCCGCTACGGCGCGATGATCAAAAACGGCTACACCGAGGCGGTCGGAGGAGTCGTCCTCATGACCAGCGGAGGAAACGCAAAAGAGATCGTGAGCCGCGTCAAAGAACGCGTCGCCGACATCAACCGCCGGCATATGATTCCAGGCGGCCTTCAAATCGTCTCTTACTATGATCGTTCGCAGCTCGTTGACGCAGCAATCCACACCGTGACGGAGGTGCTTGCCGAAGGCATTGTCTTTGTCGTGGTCGTTCTCTTTCTCTTTCTGGGAGACCTTCGCTCCAGCCTCATCGTCAGCGCAAATCTTGTGCTGACACCGCTGCTCACATTTCTGGTGATGAATCACATCGGGCTTTCAGCAAATCTGATGTCGCTCGGCGGTCTCGCTATCGCCATCGGCCTGATGGTGGACGGTTCCGTTGTCGTCGTCGAGAACGTCTTCGCACGGCTCAGCCACGCTCGGCACTCGACTCACTCCGGAGAAACCTCCCTCAGCAAGCTCGACCTTGTCCTCTCGGCAGTGCAGGAAGTCGCGACTCCAACATTATTTGGCGTCACAATCATCATCCTGGTCTTCCTTCCTCTGATGACGCTTGAAGGCATGGAAGGCAAGATGTTTTCGCCACTCGCCTACACCATTGCCATCGCACTGGCCATATCGCTCGTGCTCTCCCTCACCTTATCGCCTGTCCTCTCTTCCTATCTCCTCAAGGGAGGATCGGAAGACGACACCTGGCTCGTAAGACTTCTCCGCAAGCCCTACACCCGTCTTCTGCAATGGGCTCTCGGCCATCGCAAAGCTACCGTCCTTGCAGTCGTTGTCATCTTCTTCGCCTCGATCTCTCTGTTCCCCTTCCTCGGCACTTCCTTCATCCCCGAGATGCAGGAAGGCACGCTCTCGCCAAATGCGGACCGCGTCCCCAACATCTCGCTCGATGAGTCGCTGAAGATGGAGAAAGAGATGCAGCGGCTCATGCTCAAGGTTGACGGAGTCAAGAGCGTCGTCTCTCGCGTTGGTCGCGGCGAATCGCCTGCCGATCCCGCTGGCCCCAACGAGGCCGACGTCCTCGCCTCGCTAACTCCCTTTGACGAGCGTCCGCGCGGCCTCACTCAGGACAAGATCGCCGAACAGATCCGCGACCGGCTCGCAGCCCTCCCCGGAATCAATCTCGTCATGTCCCAACCCATCAGCGACCGCGTCGATGAGATGGTGTCCGGCGTCCGCGCCGACGTGGCTGTCATGCTGTATGGAGACGATCTTAACCTACTCGTGCAAAAGGCCAACGAAATTGCCAAAGTCGCAACCGGAATACAAGGCACGCAGGACACGCGCGTCGACCGTGTCGGGGGCCAGCAATACCTCACCATCGACATCGACCGCAGCGCCATCGCCCGCTACGGACTGAATGCGGCCGACGTCAACGATGTCATCGAAGCTGCAATCGCAGGCAAATCGGCAACTGATATCTACGAAGGCGAACGCAGGTTCGCCGGCGTCGTCCGTCTCCCTCAAAATCTGCGCGACAGCGTTGAAGATATACGCGAGCTGCTTATCAATTCGCCAGCAGGACCGCGCGTCCCCCTAAAGAACCTCGCAAAAGTGCAGGTCCTAGAAGGCCCCGCGCTGATTAACCGCAACATGGGCAAGCGCCGTATCGTAGTCGGCGTCAACGTTCAGGACCGCGATCTCGGCGGCTACGTCAAAGAGTTACAGGATAAAGTTGATCGCGACGTCCACCTGCCTGCGGGCTACTACATCGAGTGGGGAGGACAATTTCACAACATGGAACGTGCGCTTCATCATCTGGCGATTATCGTTCCCATCACCATCGCGGCAATCTTCTTCCTTCTATTCATCCTGTTTCAGTCTGTCCGCTTCGCCGCGCTCATCATCACCGTCTTGCCTCTGGCCTCGATTGGAGGCATCCTCGGCCTGTTTCTCTCAGGCGAATACCTCTCCGTACCAGCTTCCGTCGGCTTCATCGCACTATGGGGAATAGCCGTCCTTAACGGAGTTGTACTCGTCTCCTACATCCGCAAACTCCGGCTCGAAGGCATGTCTCAAAGCGAAGCAGTCATCGAAGGTACACGACTGCGCTTTCGCCCAGTCATGATGACCGCTACAGTGGCGGCTCTCGGACTCGTTCCCTTCCTCTTCGCCACAGGACCAGGCTCCGAAGTGCAGCGTCCGCTCGCCATCGTCGTCATCGGTGGACTGGTCAGCTCAACCGCGTTGACGCTGCTGTTGTTGCCGGCGGTCTATGCCTTCTTTGAAGGCAAGACCAATCCACGACTCGAGTCTGAGGGACAAACAATCTAATAGCTGGAAGTCGCTACGAAGATACCCCTTCAGCAGCCGCATCTCTGGACGATCCAAGATGCGTCTCATCGCCTACCTTCTCTCGTGGGAAGGTAGGCAGAAACAGGACAAGCACCACCGCTGACGCCGCCGCTGAAAATATCCAGATCGAGCGCCAGTCAAAACCAGCGCCAACAGCGTAGTGCTGCACCACAGCACCTGACAGCCATGCCCCCACAAACATTCCAAGGCCGTACGTGATGAAGTAGATCATTCCCTGAGCCGCCGCTCGCAGATCAACCGACGCCTTGTGATCGATATAGATCTGTCCCGTCACAAAGAAGAAGTCATAGCAGATTCCATGCACTACAATGCCGAGCCACAGCATCCACATCCGGCTGTCCGCATTTCCATACGCAAACAGAACGTAGCGCAATACCCACGCAAGCATTCCGCTCGCCAGCATGTACTTCACCCCGAGCCTGCGGAAGAACCATGGGATCAGCAGCATGCAAAGCGTCTCCGATATCTGGCCGCCAGTCATCTTGCCGGCTGCGTTCCTCACTCCCACCTGGTTCATGAACAGGTTCGTAAACGCGTAATAGAACTGCAACGGGATACAGATCAAAAACGATGCAATGGCGAATACGGCCATCGACCGCTCGCGCAGCAACAGGATCGCTTCCTTCGGAAACAGTCCTCCCTTCGCCGCGCCCTCCGTTTTGGCAAGCGGAGGCGTATGAGGAAGCGTCAGGCAATAGAGTCCCATCAGCAACGATATCCCTGCCGCTATCTGTAGCGGCTGCGCCGACGCCTCCAACCCCAGCTTACCCACAAGCATTCCCGCAACAATCCACCCCAACGTCCCCAGCACGCGGACCGCACCAAACTCCGCCTTCGGATCGCTCATCTGCCGGAACGAGATCGAATTGGCCAACGCCAGCGTCGGCATAAAACACAGGCAATAGAGCAGCAGCGCCACATAGACCATCGCAAAGCTCGTCTGCCGCGAAGTAAGCATCAGCAGTCCAGATCCCACGATATGCAGCACGGCCAGCACCTTCTCCGTTGCAAAGAACTTGTCCGCCACCAACCCGACCAGGAACGGGGCCACTATAGCGCCAACCGCGGTCGTGCCAGCCACCATGCCAACTTCCTGTCCTGAGAAGTGAAGCGACGTCGACAGCCACGTTCCAATCGTGACGTACCACGCCCCCCAGATGAAGTACTCAAAAAACATCATGGCGCTGAGCCGGACTTTGATCGATGCGGTCATTAAAATCATTTCCTGTCGCTACGGAAGATAGCGTCGAATTAATTTGCTCATCTGGCGGAATCTATCCCGCGCAACAATAACAATACATGAGCCACACATCGGGCGCGTACCGGGCCTGATCGTATGGCTCCATTGGGGGATTGCTAAATTTGTAATGAGGATTACTCTTGAAGATCAGGGAAAGGTCTCACTCCATGTCTTCCATCCTCGACGCTCACGACACAGGCATAAGAAGCGTAGCCGTTAGTCTGATCCTCGATCGGGCAAACCTTCTCATCCTGCGTCAGACCACGGAAGGGTTCGAGCTTCGCGATGTGTCAGGAGCCAACGTGATCCACTGCGAAGACTGGCCCCGCGTCGAGCGTGTCCTTCTGCGTCTCAACATTCCCTTCCATAAAATCGATGAGATCTCCGGTCTGATCCAACCCGGAATTGAGATCAGCCTTCACCGCGCAGTCGGAAGATAAGCACTGCGCCAGCCGCGAGCAGAGCCATCACCACTCCAATCCGCTTTATCCAATGCTACGGATTGATTCATTTGGTGGAGCTGATCAGGATCGAACTGACGACCTCCTCGTTGCGAAAATGCTATGGCACGCATTTTCAATTACTTATACAAGCAAAAAGCAGTGATTTTAAGCGTATGACAGCCCTTAGCAATCCGTATTGGCCCCAGATTGGACCCAAATCGCAGAATCTTTTATCAATCAAAATACAGTATGGCCGACAAACCCTATGCGAATGTTCGGTAGTGTCCCCGTTGAATGAGGCACTACCCTTCATCGGCGTGAACGCGCTCGACTATGGCCGGATACTCGCCGTATTCGAGAAAACTCGGGCGATGGTGGTCGCGAACGAATTTGATAAAGGCGGGAGCATTTGTCTTCCAGTCTGTCGGAAAGCCCTCCAGATTCTCGAACACCGTATTCAGGCCCGATGAGGCGAAAATACCTACTGCATCTTCGGTATATTTATCGAAATCCGTGTCAAAAATACCCATGTACTGGAAATAGGTCTCGCCGTTGATCTCGAAGAGATTCCAACGCAAGTAATGCAGTTTGAGCACAGCGAGAAGATCGGGTTTTTGAGCTACGCCTTTCTCGATGTTCCGCGCATATTCGTAGAAGACAGGCTCGCGGCCAGGGATGATTTTGGCAATGATGGAGAAGCCATAACAGGACGGTGATTTTGGGAAAATGGGGCCATAGCGCCCTTGCTCGGCATTTGCGAGATTCTCCTTGGTTATCGCCTTGGCGGAAGGTTTCGACCAATCTTCGCTGTTCGCATCGTTCGACATGATCCTCTCCCTTTCTTTGTGGCGCGAGATGAAGTAATTCATGAACTCCTATATTGTCTTCCGGCAGTTGACAACTGCGATCATTCCGGGTTAGCCAGACTTTTACTTCCTTTCAAATACCACACAATGCGATACACAGGCCCACGGACCACCGCATAAGGCAAGATCGCCAGGCAGCAGGCAGTAAACAGAAGTTCAAGAATGTAGATGGAATGATGCGTGATCAATTGATAGACGACATCCAACAAAACACTCATGATGAAGACATTTCGTAGATGCTTCCAGCTACTTCTCAGCGCTTCATGACGCCTTTCCGGGTGCCAGACGATGGATGTCAGCAATGGATGACGCCCTTCCCTGACATCGCTGATACCTGCGCGAATCGCCAGCAATATCGCCATGGCCGGTTGAAGATAGAATCGCAGACTCAACCGACCCTCGGGGCGTGCGAGGAAGTTGGTCCAGCCGCGTGCGACCATGCGAACGATTGTGTGAATAAATGCTTCCATGCAACGCGAAATAGTAGCACCGCCTGCTGGAACTGTCGATGATGACGCTTTTGAGCCAAGCCTGCCCAATTACCGCCTATGTGCGCATGTAACGACTATGCAGCCAGTATCGTCCACATCCGCAGATTTTGAACGGAGGTTGGAGCCGGAAGGCCCACTTTCTGATAAGCAATAGATCATGTCATTACAAATTGATCCGTGGAAAGAGTTTCGTTCCCTCATACTTCAACCTGCTTCGAAATATCCCATAGATGGCGTGGAGCAGCTTCCTCGCAACAGCAAGGAGTGCCTGTAGACGGGCTTTGTTTCGAGCCAGGAGTTTTTCGAAAAGGCCTTTGCGTAGGGATCGCAAGGGGATGCAACCAGGGCCGGCATATATAGGCTCTTCTCAAGTGACGATTTCCTGTGCGACTGATGCGAGACGCCTTCCTCACTGAGCTTCGTGAGATTTCATGGGCAGGATCAAGCCCGCTATGTGCGACCCATTCTCTTACAGTGAGGTCTGACGGCAGGGTAGACAGTTCTGCAAGCAATTGCATAGCACTTACCTGTGCAATGCCTGGAATGCTGACCAACAGCTCATATCGCTTGCGAAGCAAGTCATCCTCCAGAACAAGCGTCATCGCTTCGCAAGGTAAGGGCTCGGGTCCGGAGGATTTATCGCTTCCTTACACATACTTCCTGTGCCTGACTGATTGGAAGCTCCCCATCGCGCCCCTTCAATCGGCGACGGGATAGGAACCAGTCTTCTTAACCGCACCAGGTTATAAGCCGCCGCGAAGGTGAAGACAATCCCACTCGGAATAATCCGCGATGTTCAATCTGCGCGCTCCGGCTTATTTTCATAAACCCAGCGATAGTAATCCACCAGCTTCAACTCCGAGGCTGCATCCTCGTCAAGGAATACGGTCGTGTTGGGATGCATTTGCAATGCGCTGGCAGGGTTCATCGCTCTCACCGCTCCCTCGACTGCGTCTGCCACCGCGTGCGCCTTACCCTTGCCAAAGGCCAGCAGCACACATTGCCGCGCATCCAGAATCGTTCCAATACCCATTGTGATGCAATGATGCGGCACCTCGTCTTCACCCCCGAAAAAGCGAGCATTGTCCCGACGCGTCTGCTGCGTCAGCGTCTTGATTCGTGTCCGCGAAGCCAACGAAGACGTAGGTTCATTGAAGCCAATGTGACCGTCTGTGCCGATCCCGAGAAGCTGAATGTCGATGCCGCCAACCTCGACGATATTTGTTTCGTAATCCGCGCAGAACTTCGGGATGTCCTCTGCCAGCCCATCGGGTATATGAACGTTTCCCTTGTCGATCGTCACATACTGGAATAAGTTCTCCTGCATGAATCGGTGGTAAGACTGTGAATGTTCAGGTGGAAGGCCAACATACTCATCGAGGTTGAACGTCGTGACCTTGCTCCAATCAAGGTTTAGCGCAATCAATTCTCGATAAAGGGCAAGAGGCGTACTACCGGTTGCCAGCCCAAGTACACAAGCAGGTTTCTGCCGGATCGCTTTGGCAAACAAGCGCGCCGCCAAGGTAGTTGCAGCCGCTGCGGTAGGCTGAATAACAATTTCCATTGGTGAATTCTTTCCTAATCGTTTGCTCAGCGTGTCTTTCACGTCTACTGAGAAGCGTCGCGCATACATGATCTGCGTTTTGCCGATGCACTAAGACATGAGCAATACAGTTTGAGTTTCATACAGCTATTCAATCAGAGATTGAAATACTCCTTAACGAATCGAACGCACCCTCATCTGGTACGTTCTCACCAAATCCCCTAATATTTATTCGCCTCGAAGACGAGGGTTGCTGCTCCCTGAATGCCAGCATTTTTTCCAGCACTCGCTGCGCGTACCTGGGGGCACCGTTTCTCTCCGAAGTGCAAACTCTGATGGACCTGCGATTCAACGTCTGCGATGAACTGCGGGTAGCTTTCAATGAGCCCACCCGAGAGAAGAACAACTTGTGGGTCGAGAATGTTGAATAGGTTTGCGATTGCGTCCGACAGATACAGAGACAACACCTTGTAGGCTTCCTGGGCTGCTTCATCACCGCGACACGCGAGTTGATTGATTTTCAATGCCATTGCGGCGTCATCGATGTCATCTTCCGGTATAAAACCGCTGAGTCTGCTGTACTCCCTGATAAGACCTGCCGTGGAAACATAAGCTTCAAGGCAACCAGCCCGCCCACAATTGCACGGGCGACCGTTGGCTTGGATAACACTATGACCGAGAGTGCCTGCAAAGCCATGCTGACCAAGCAAGAGCTTGCCGTTTGAGACAATGCCGCCGCCGATGCCGGTTCCAATCGTGATGGCGACGAAGTCCCTTAGGCCATCTCCAAAACCGAAGTGTTGCTCTGAGAGGACGGCGGCGTGTGCATCGTTAATAACGAAGCATGGAAGATGAAAGCAATCCTCCGCAAATGTTCGCAAAGGAAAACCCGTCCACCCAGGAAGATTTTCCGTTGCTGCAAAGATGCTTCCGTCGCGATGATCTACCGCGCCTGCCGTGGCGATGCCAATACCCTCAATCGGAAGCTCCGATGCCTTTGCATTCGCCAATGACTGTGAGATTGCAACCTTGAGGTTGGCCGCAATTCCTTCCCGTCCGAGAGACGCATCAGTGGCCAGCCGTATCGGTGACAATATCGAGCCATCCTCTGAGACGACCGCTGCCTTGATTGTTGTCCCGCCGATGTCGACCCCGATCGCATATCGCGCGGAGCCCTCCTTCTTTGCCGCGCTCACAGCCTTGATAAATTCACGCGTAATTGTGCCGGGACGTGTAATCGCGCTCCCAACCACTACGCTCCAGGCGCCTTCTTCGATGGCGCGTCTTGCATCTTCCGGCGTATTGATTCTGCCCTCTGCAATTACCGGGCGTCCGGTTTTTGTCTGCAAGTCCCGTAGCAGCTTCCAGTCGAAGCCTGCGCTGTTCTTTGTGGCCTCGGTGTAGCCATTCAACGTAGGTCCGATGAGGTCGACCCCCGCCTCTGCCGCTGCGATGCCTTCCTCCAGCGTCGCAATATCGGCCATTACAAGCACGCCCAGTTCGCCGTGGATACGCTCGACCATCTGCCGCCAGGGTTCGCCAAATGGATGAACCCGGTCCGTGCAGTCCAAAGCAATAATGTCGGCCCCGGCCTGCGCAAGTGCAACTGCGTCTTGAAAGGTAGGAGTGATGCGAAGTGAGGTTCCCTGGTAACGCTTCTCGATCCCGATAATCGGGATCGATGTGTCTTCACGAACGGCACCGATCAGAGAAGCACCATTCAACCGCAGTGCCTCTGCTCCGGCAGCGACGACGGCCTGTGAGATGCGGCGTAGCACGCCATCATCTTCCAGAGGATCATCCGGCATGGCTTGACAGGACACGACAAGTTTGCGGTGGATCGTTTCCAGAATCTGTGGCATGAGTTGGTTCAACCTACCTTTTCTATTCTTAGGATGCCAGCATATCGTAGAGCTGTATGAATGTATAGTGTAGTTTGTTGAGAGCACACCTGAATGGCTGGAGCTGACACGATGATGCAGAACGCACTTCTGGCAGGGCTTCTGTTGAGCCTTGTATCCGGGCTGATGAATGGAACCTTCACGCTACCTATGCGATTTCTCGGTAAATGGTCCTGGGAGAACGTCTGGTCGATATTTATTGTTGGCTCATGCCTCCTGCTGCCGGCAGCGGTCATCGCCGTCTCTGCGCCACATAGCTGGAATGTCATCGCCCATATTCCCGTCCGGCTTGAGCTCGTGGCTCTCGCAACAGGATTGGCGTGGGGCTTCGGGGCCATCATGTTCGGACAAGCAGTGAGTGCAATCGGAATCTCAATGGCGAACACCTTTGTTCTTGCTACCAGTTCCGCCCTTGGAGCTATGCTTCCGATGATCATTCTTCATCCAGAGAAACTGCGGGATCGCTCGGGAACCATTCTGCTCGCAGGCGTCGCGGTCGAAATCTTCGGTATCGTTTTGTGTGGCCGAGGAGGGTTTCTTCGCGAGAAGAGTGTCGTAGTCGTGCAGCGCGACTTCGTTGGCAAGACCCGACCACTTCATATCGGTTTCCTGTTGGCGCTGGGATCGGGGGTATTATCTGCGGTCTTTAACATCGGATTTGCCATGTCGCAGCCCATTAGTCAGTTGGGACAAGAGCATGGCTTGAGTCCGTTCGCCAGCACAAATCTAATCTGGTTCATCATGCTTGGTGGCGGCGCCGTTTCCAACTTGGGTTATTGCGTCTATCTGCTGCTCGTAAACAAAAGTGCCTCGAAGTTCGCGCAACCCGGAAGCCTGAAGCTCTACATCCTATCGCTGTGTATGGCGGTACTGTGGGGCGGTAGCATTTTCGTTTATGGGGCTGCCACCTTGCGGCTAGGTGTATTGGGAACATCGGTGGGTTGGCCGCTGAGCCTCGCAACGGGGTTACTGGTGGCAAATTTTGTCGGATTTGCAACGGGAGAATGGAAATGCGCACCGCGCCAGGCCCGAATCTGGATGGGAAGCGGTATTGTCGTGTTGATCTTTGCTATTGTTGTAATGAGCAGGGCAATCTGATCCTTTTAACAAACCTTGAACGTCGAGGCTGGAACCAGCTTTCGCCGCAAAGAAGGAATTGTCACACGAATGCGAAAGGGCAATAGGAGTTCGACGCGGTCTGGATTGTCAAATGTTCGACCGTTGGATAAGGAAAGCTTCGAACCCCTCTACTTTCAGATACAGCGCCAGCTTAGGGAACTGATAAAGCGTGGCGTGCTCGCGGAAGGCGATCCGCTTCCCGGCGAAGCCGAGATCTCACGACTCTTCGGCGTTAGCCGTATGACGTCAAGGCAGGCATTGCAGGGGCTTACTGCCGAGGGCTTAAGTTTTCGCGAGCGTGGGCGTGGCACGTTTGTGAGAACGCAAAAGGTTGAAAAAAAGATCGCCCACCTGATGGGGTTCAGCGCCGAAATGCGTGAACGTGGTTTGCAGTCAACGAATCGGGTGCTGGAGAAAAAAATCAGGGTGGCAGCACCGCAGGTCGCAGAGAGTCTGAAGATCGAAGTAGGGTCGAAAGTAATGATGCTCCGTCGCCTGAGAATTGTGAATGACGAGCCGATCGTGATCGAAGAAGTGCAGCTGCCCATGAGCCGCTTTGAGGGAATTGAGAAGATCAATTTCGAAGTGAATTCTCTTTATCAGGTGCTCAAAGAACGTTATGGAGTACGCCTTGCTTCAGCAGACGAAGTGATAGAAGCAAGAGCCGCGACGAAAGCGGAAGCGCAGTTGTTGCAGGTTGTGCCGCGTTTGAGCTTGCTTTGCATCTCCCGTACCTCGTTTGACGCACAGGGGAAACCAATTGAAACCGGGCAATCCTGCTATCGCAGCGACCGCTATCGCGCAGTGTTGCACCTTTCTGTAGGCAATAGCGCCCAAGCCTAGAGAATCCCTCAGTACAGCTAGAAAAGCTTGCGACGACAGCGTTGTCTGCCGCGATGTCCTTTGCATTCAGAGCGTTCCTTATACATCCCCCAATCAATTTCTCTCATCCGCAGGCAACGTGAACGCTTGGAGGCTGGCTGTAACGAAAGTTAAGCAAAATTTAACTTGCTGATTGAACGACTAGTTGTATAGGGTACTTGGCAGGTTGACATTCTGCCTTGGTGTCCGAACATGCAGTTGGCTATTGAGCATGTCTTCGCAACACGCAGATGCAGTGGAACAATAACTGGCTCCATGAAAGGTTCACTCATGATTCATACGCTTGCATCTTCTCTTCTCACCCAGGGGCCGATCGGACCTCAGTCAGCGTCGCGGAAGGCGCCGAGTGTGCGGCTCGGTCAATGGCTACTCGTGCTCGTACTGTCACTGTTCCTCGGTGCAATACCGTCTCTTGGACAAAGCAATGCGGTTGATGGCGCAATCGACGGGTATGTGACCGATAACACGGGAGGCACTATTCCCGGAGCACTGGTCACGATTCGGAACACTGACACGAACGTGTCCACAAAAACACAGTCCGGAAAAGATGGCTATTACCGGTTCCCGCTAGTAACACTTGGGCGGTATGAGATTACTGTTGTTGCCAATGGCTACGCCAAATATGTTGCATCCGGCGTTTCGGTAGCGGTTGGTGCGACGGTTACGGTCAGCCCCAAGCTGGCGGTATCGGGCGTACAGCAAGAGGTCGTTGTTACTGCGGATGCCTCGATTCTGACCGAAAGCAATACATCGGTGGGTGGAGTGATTGGTGAGCAGGAGATGCACGATCTTCCGCAGCCCTCGCGCAATGTGTACAACCTGTTTCTGTTTACGCCCGGTGCAAAGGGAGTTCCAAGCAGCACGTTCGGCACGCCCAGCTACTCGTTTGGCGGCCTGTTGCGTAGCACGTGGAACGTGGATGGTCTGGACGACACGGCACGTCGTAATACGTCTCCGATCCGTCTTGTGATCAATACGCCTGAGACGATCCGTGAAGTGCAGGTGATGGCGAATGGCTACCAGAGCGAGTATGGCTTTACCGTAGGTGGTCAGTCCAACCTGATTACCCGCTCAGGATCGAACGCTTTTCACGCTTCAGGCATGTATCTGAATCGCCCGAAGGAGCTGTCGGCAATTCCTGGTCTGGGTAAATCGAAGGACAATCTGAGCTGGTACATGTATGACTTCAATGCGTCAGGGCCGATTGTTCGCAACCGCGTTTTCTTCTTTGCGAACTTCGAACATAATCCTTACACATTACCGGTTCCTGTAACGATTACTGCAGCGAACGCCGCGGCGTTGAGCCTGCCTTCGGAAGCGCTGATTGCGCCTCCTGCGGGCGAGACCTACGATACGCCGAGCCTTCGTGTTGATTACACGATGAACAGCCGCAACTCTGGCTTTGTTCGCTATGCCAAATTCCATAACTGGCAGCCTTACTTCAACTCGGGTGGCCTCTACACGCCCAGTCGTTCCGTGAACTACACCGATGCGATGGACGGTGGAGAACTACAGTTGGCCACCACGTTTTCTTCCATGCTTCTGAACGAGCTGCGGTATGGAATCAACCGCCGTGAGCAGATGGGTGTACCTGCACAGACCACTACGAATGCTGACGCATATACAAACATTACCGGCGTTGCATATCTTGGCAATAATTCCACGGTCATTGACAACATAGAATCAAGTAATCAGATCGTTGATAACCTGTCATGGCAGCATGGCCGTCACTTCGTCAAAATGGGCGGAACATTTTCGTCCATCAACTACTTCAATCAGGCACAACTCTCGCGTTTATTTACGTTTGGAGGCTTGGCGAAATCCGGCACTTATCCGGCAGTATCGGCGCTGAATCAGTATCTGTATACTCAGCGGGGCCTGACGGATCCGGCGACTGGAAAGCCGTACACCTATACAACGCTGGCCGTGGATATTGGCAATCCGTCGATTAGTCGCAATGCAAAGATGACCTCTGCATTCCTTCAGGACGAATATCGCATAACGAACACGTTCACTTTGTATGCCGGTATTCGCTACGAAAAGATATTTCTTCCCAAGCTGGAAGAGACAGCAGCCTATGTGCCGGCGCGTAATGTTCGTAGCAGCAACCTCAACTTCGCTCCGCGGCTTGCATTTACGTGGCGTCCGACTGCTGATTCCAGGTCGATCGTTCGTGGTGCATTTGGCATGTTTTTCGATACGCCCAATATGACGTTCTTCACAAACGCGGCATCGCAGGACGGAACCCGTTTGCAGAGCTACACGATAGCGGGCACTGCTGCCACCGCACCTACCTATCCGAATCTGCCGACGTCCGTCAGCTCCACGTTTGGAGCAAAGCCGACTCTGCTGATCTTTGATCCGAATTTCCGCATCATGTATGCCGAGCACGCCAACCTGCAATTCGAGCACGCGTTGACAGCGAATATCACGGCACGAGTGCAGTACATGTTTGTTGCTTCGCACTTCGGAACGTATCTTCACGACACAAATCTTGGTGCTCCTGTGAGCTCTCTCGCAGATGGCCGTCCTGTCTACAACACGACAAACCGCCCTAACAGCTCCTACGGTGCAATCAATATGTACAGTTCGGGTTCTGACACGAACTACCATGGCCTCGATGCTGTAGTGAACGCCCGTATGAGCCATGGCCTGTTCTTCACTGCATATTATTCGTATTCGCATTCGTTAGGTTCTGCAGATCAGACGGGTGTTGCTGTTTCTGATCCATCTAACCTCTCAAAAGACTATGGGAACCTTTCCTCGGATCTGCGTCATTACTTTACGTTCCGTGGCACCTATAAGACACAGTTCAACGCAGGTGCTTTGAAGTGGGCAAGCGGCTTCACGACCTCGTTGATCACGATGCTGAACAGCGGATATCCATTGAACCCGCTTGCAGGGGCGGACCTGAATGGCGATCTGGTAACCAATGACAGGCCGTTGTTCATGCAGCGCAACAGCTTCCGCGGACCGAAGTTCCAGCAGATTGACGCCAGAGTGATGCGTACCTTTACCATCAAGGATCGCTACCATATTGAAGGCATGATTGAAGCGGAAAACCTGTTCAACCATCTGAATGCAAATTGCACAACAAGTGGTTGCAACAGTGCGGTCAATGGCACTTACACTAATGTCAATTTTGGCAATGTTGTTACGGCACGTGCTCCTCGGCGTCTGCAGATTGGTGGACGGTTCTACTTCTAACCATGCTTCAGAGAGAAGAAAAATACTCGATGCGTCAAATTTGTCTCGCAGTCCTGGGAATGCTGGCCTTTACGGCCAGCATTCCTATGCAGGGAGCAACGGCTCCTGTAAGGCAGCCATTGCAGTTTCATGATGCTCTTGTCGAGAAGAACTTTTATGTTCTGGCTAAGTTCAAGTCGGAGTCGGCGGTCTCTGCGGCGCTAGAGGCACAGCCGAGCTTGAAGGCGATTGCACTGGGACGGGAACGGTTTATCGAACGGTCTCTCAAGTCGTGCCGAAAGAATGTAACTTGCCTGGTCAACTCGGTTGGCTGGACGGATGAAGAGATTCATGATGTTTCGCGCGCTCTTCGCCAGGCGTATTCCACCAGCAGTGCGCTGCAGAAGCTGGCGAAAGAGGTAATTCCGGCGAGCGGTCTGCGCATACTGGACCAATCGCTTGCGCCGGAAGATCTGCTCGTCAATGCGTGGGAGGACTCTGCGCGTGGGCTCAATAATATTTTGAATGTCTACGGAGCAGGCACTGCGCCGCGCTTCCCGAAGATCGATAGCATCTCCATCGATCCGAATTCCGCAGAGATTAAGGACCGCATTCTGAATGTTGTGAAGCAGACGGCGAGTGATTCGAAGCTGTTCTTCGAGCCGACGCTGGATGTGGCTGTCGAGCTGCTGAAGATGAACCGTCGCGATGAGGCGGCACGATTTGAGCCTCTTCAGGAAGAGAACAGGGCTGCGCTGCGTCACATCCCAAGCATTGATTGGCGCAGCTACGAATACACCTCCATCCTCGTTCCCGGTTGGGGGCCTGAAGAGGCGGGTGTGCCACTGTCGCCTGAGGGACTAGCCGTTACCAAGATGGCTGCTGAGCGGTACCATGCGGGTAAGGCGCCTTTGATTATTGTTTCGGGAGGCTACGTGCACCCGTCACAGACGCCCTACTGCGAAGCGATTGAGATGAAGAAGGCTTTGATTGAGCAGTTTCATGTTCCGGCAGAGGCGATTCTGATTGAACCGCACGCTCGTCATACGACGACGAACCTGCGCAATGCCGCCCGGCTCATCTATCGTTACGGTATTCCGATGAGCCAAAAGGCGCTGGTGACTACTGGCAATTCACAGTTGGAGGTGATCGTCTCGCAAACGTTTGTGGAGCGATGCCAGCGTGAGCTTGGCTATGTTCCTTACACGGCGATGAAGAAGCTCTCGGACACGGATGCAGAATATCTCTACAGCATCGAGTCGCTGCATGCGGACGCAATCGATCCGCTTGATCCGTAGACCGCAATCTGCAACTCTATGGGTCTATTGCATGAATCACTTTATCGCTATTGAGATGATCGGAGAATAGTCATGTGCGCACTGAAATATCTTTCCAGGGGCAGCGTTATCGCTGCCTCTTTTTTAGCAACTGCTCTACCTGCACACGCTGAGGTTCAGCTTCCGCATGTGTTGTCTGACCATGCTGTATTGCAGCGCGGAGAGCCGATTCGCATCTGGGGATGGGCGGATAAAGAGGAGAAGGTCACGGTTAGTTTTCACGGCCAATCCATTCAGGCCCAGCCGGATCTTCGCGGAGTGTGGGTGGCATGGTTGCAGTCGGAACAGGCGGGAGGACCGTACACGCTAACCGTTACTGGCACGAAAACTGCGCAGCCGGTCGTGAGGACGGACATTCTGGTTGGCGATGTTTGGGTAGCTTCGGGGCAATCCAACATGGAAATGCCGCTCAAGGGCTTTGCGGCAGATATGCCGATCAAGGACAGCGAAAAAGAGATCGCTGCAGCGAATCAGCCACAGCTTCGTCTTTTGCGAGAAGACCAGCACGCCTCCTTTGTCGTTTCGGGCGACATTCCTGAGCAGTGGACCCTATGTACTCCGGATACCGCAGCCGAGTTCTCCGCTCTTGGATATTTCTTCGGGCGCGAGATCTCGAAAGCAGAGCATGTTCCGGTGGGTATCATCGAGGCCGCCGTGGGTGGAACAGCTGTGCAATCGTGGATCAGTCTAACTGGCAGCACCTATTCAAGCCTTCCGAATGTAATGTCGTATGCTGCCAAGGTCGCCGTGAGAAGCGGTCCCGTCGATATGGCACCAGAGCCTAACAGAAATCACGCGCTGCACGCGGACTTTACTCCGTCAACGCTTTATAACGGAATGATTGCTCCGCTCACGATGTACACCGTCAAAGGTGTTCTTTGGTATCAAGGTGAGGCGGATGCTGCTGACATGCTGGCCCCTACCTATCAGCAGCGACTGGAAGCGCTGATTCGTGACTGGCGGTCACAGTGGCAGCAACCCAATCTTCCATTTTTGTATGTCCAGCTCTCGAGCGTAGGAAACCGCAACTACTGGGGTGTTATTCGCAACGCGCAGAGAGAAGCACTTGAACTGAGAAATACTGCCATGGCGGTTTCTCTGGACATAGGCAGGATAGACGACAATGCGCATCCGGCGGACAAGCAGACGGTGGCGGCGCGCCTTAGTAAGGCCGCCTTAGGAATGGTTTACGGCGAGAAGGTGGAATATACATCGCCACTTTTCGAAACCACGACCACAGAAGGGGACAGCATTCGGGCTTGGTTTTCACACGCCGATCATCTTCACTCCACGGATGGATCCGTGAAGGGTTTTGAGATTGCGGGTGCAGACCATAAGTTTGTCGCTGCAACGACAACGATTGAGCAGGTTGGTCAACGAACAACCATTGTTGCGCGTGCACCTGGGGTAGCTTCTCCGAAATATATTCGGTATGGATGGAAATCCTATGTGGATTCGTATCTGTATAACTCCAGCTCGTTGCCGATGAGCACGTTTACTTCAGAGACTGAACCCTCGGTTACCTCGCGGTAAACAAACATGGAAATCATGTGAAGCCTCCCGCTCGGGAGGCTTTCGCATGAAAACTCTTAAGTTGTTTGATCAACGGAAAACCGCCCAGCCAGGAAGAGCTGACTAGACGGTCCGCCTTTGTGGGAAAGACTCTTCAGGTGCCTCCTGCTGTTAGCGATATAGAAGAGGCCGTCAAGGTGCTGAATGGGTTTTGAAACTCGCGCTGTTCCTGCTGGCTCAGAGGCAGAAATCATAATCTGAGAGCGAAGCCGCCATGACATTCCAAATGTTTTATCCGGCAAAAGAAAGGAAAGTGGAGGAGGGTACCCGATGCCTCCATTATGGAGGCTGGAAATAGAAAGCCTTGGGGCATGAGAGGATCACAAGGTGTTCGAAGAACATCCGCAAGCGGCGCCGGCAAAGATGGCTTCAGAAGGGTCACGGTCAGCGCGGCCTGTGGCGCTGACCTCTCTTGCCTTTGTCGTGTGTCTCCGCTGCCTTCGACGCTTTGCCTCTGGTGTCGTCAGTATGCGGAAGCGATCGACGTCTCGAAACGAATCGTGGAGTCACTGATGAATGGAACGGCTTTTCGGAAGGCTGGACTTCAATCGGCTTCAGTACCCGAATCCCAAGGGCGTGCTGGAAGCTGCTGAATCCTAATACCTGTGCAGGACTCGTACCAAGCAACGGACCTGATGTTTGGGTCTATCGTTGGCGTCAATCAGGAATACGCAAGAAGCGGATTCTTGGAACGGTCAAAGAACTGACAAAGACACAGGCACAAAAGAAGGCAGTGCCCTGCGTGGAAGTCTCGCAGGTCACCCCAGAACCAACCAAACTTACCATTTCCGAACTTGTGCAGCACTACAAGGAACGCGAACCTGGTGAGGGCTCTGGCAAAGCCGCAAAACCACGCAAAGGCTTATCTGTATATCTTCACCAACTACATTCTTCCCAACTGGGGCAGTCTCCTACTCGGCCAGGTGAAGGCAATCGCTGTGGAAGATTGGCTGAAGTCTCTCCCACTAGCCAACGGATCGAAAGCCAAAGTCAGAGAAGTGTTCAGTGCAGCATTCCGACACGGTATGCGTCATGAATGCACCCTACCAATCTCATTGCCAATGTACGGCAAGCAAGGAGACAGGCCGTAGAGCCTGAGATTCTTGAACCTTCTGAGATAGCTGCCATCCTCAACAGAACCCGGCCACTGGGTGTTCGCTTCCGAGTTTCACTTCGGTAAGCAACCACTATGGCCCGGTACCCTCTGGCGTCGTAACGTTGGTCCTGCCATCAAAGCGGCAGAGATCGATAAGCCAAAGCTAGGGTGGCACACGTTGCGAAGAAGTTACGCTTCCCTGCTTCTCTCAAGCGGAGCAAGTCTGAGAGTCAGCATGGAGTTGATGCGTCACTCCACACCGGATATGACGCTGGCAACATACGCACAAACAGTTGGAGATGAAAAGCGAGAGGCAGGAGAGAAGGTGGCCTCTCTCGTACTGAAAGAGGAGAATGCAGCGTAATGGACCCAGATTGGGCCCACGCTGTTTTTTTCCTTCTTATTGGACCCAAATTTTACTTTTATGTAGTTGATTTATTTGGTGGAGCTGATCAGGATCGAACTGACGACCTCCTCGTTGCGAAAATGCTTAGTCATGTATTTTCAATAACTTAAATAAGCACATGCGGGCACAAAATAGCGGAAAACAGCCCATGTAAATCCTTATCGTGTCCACGTTGTGCCCAGATTGATTGTGCCCACGTTTTGCTTTTTATCCACTTACTCCAACACGCTGAACCATGCCCATAACCCGGCGTGAACGGCATCGGCGTGTTGTTCGCCTTCTAGTCTCAGAGCTTCTCCGGCTTGCATCCTTCGCACGCTTCCTTCCATCCCATCGGCTGTCCATCCTCGTGCAGGAATTAGACTTCTGACATACCGGAAATTGTTTGAAACTGAGGCTATCGATGACGTTTGAGCTACCTGATTTCTTCACTCTCGTCAATGAGAGTGATGTCGAGCAAAAGCTGGTGTACCCATTATTGGTCGCCGATCCCCCCTTTGGGTTCGGCATTCCGGCGAATGAAATCCTTACGAAGCTGAACATCAAACGCTTGACGATAGGCAAGGGAAGCGACAAGAAATCGTACTTCCCGGATTACCTATTGCTCATTGGAGGCATTCCGCTAGCCGTCATTGAGGCTAAGGCCCCCGGCGAGGATGTCGATAACGCCTTCCGTGAGGCACGATTGTATGCGGCTGAGGTGAATGCGATCTTCCGATCCGGCGCCAATCCGTTGATGAAGGTTCTCGCCACGAACGGCGAAAGATGGCTCGCGGGTTCTTGGGATCATGACAAGCCAGCCATAGACATGAGCTTTGCTGAGCTATCGCCGTCTTCGGTGAAGATGGGTCAGTTGCACGAGTTGCTTGACAATACCTCTCTGTCACGCGATTACGCAAAGGTCAGTGCTGCGGTAAAGCCAAGCCACATGTACAAGCCGCGAAGGATGATCGGTGGCCTGGCGATACAAGAGGAAGAGATTGGGCACAATACCTTCGGCGCTACGATCTCCGCAGAGTTCGCGAACATCTTCAACCCTGCCTCTATCGAGGACCGCATACGTATAGCGAAGGAGGGATACATAGCATCACGACGCCGTCAACGTTATGTGGACCCGATTGACAAGGTGATTCGAGCTTCGAGGCCGCCATCGGAGCAAGCCTCGAAGCCGTTTGAAGATACGTCGGACCCCAGAGAACTATTGAAGGAGTTCAAAGAGGACAAACGCAAACAACTGGAGCATCAGGTGCTTTTGATTGTGGGCGGTGTTGGCGTCGGCAAGACCACCTTCATCGATCATTTGCAATACTCTGCTCTGCCTAAAGAAGTGATCGATTCGACCGTTTGGATCAGGGTGAACATGAACAACGCGCCCATCAGCGCCGATGAAATCTACAACTGGTTTCGCTTGCAGATCGTGCTCGGCTGTCGTGATGCCTATCCGAAAATTGACTTCGACGAACTAGACACGATCAAAGCTCTTTTCTCAGTAGAGGTTCACAAGTTTGAAAAGGGCGTCGGCGCACTGCATAAGCATGATCAGAACCTCTATAACCTGAAGCTAGCGGACCGGCTCACAGAGCTTTTAGACGACCTGCACCAACAAGCGGTCGCATACACCCGGTATTGTGCAACCGAACGCGCGAAGTTACCGGTGATCGTAGTCGACAATTGTGACAAACGCACATTGGACCATCAGCTCCTCATGTTCGAAGTAGCCCAGTGGACTCAGCGCGAGTTCCGAGCACTCGTAATCCTGCCGTTGCGCGAAGAGACCTACGACAACTATCGCGACAAGCCACCTTTAGACACTGCGCTGAAAGACCTTGTTTTTAGGATCGAGCCGCCATCGTTTCAGCACGTCTTGATTTCGCGTGTCCAGATGGCGCTGAACGATTTGAAGAAGAGAGGTTCGACCACGTTTCACTACGACCTGCCCAATGGCTTTCGTGTTGAATATCCCCAGAGCGATAAAGCGTACTATCTGACGACCATTGTTCAAGCGATCTTTGAACACGATCATCATCTGCGACGACTCATACTTGGACTCTCAGGGCGCAACATTCGTAGAGCGTTGGAGATGTTTTTAGAAATCTGCACGAGCGGGCACATCACTGAAGACGTGATCTTCCGTATCAGACAGGCGGAAGGAAAGCTCGCTCTGCCCTTACGCTTCGTAGAGCGTGTGCTTCTCAGGATGAACAGACGCTTCTATGACAGCGACAAGTCGTACATCAAGAATCTACTTGCCGCAGACGCCAAGGACGCAAACCCTAGCCACTTCACGCGGCTCTTGATTCTTCGATGGCTCTTCAGTCGGTTCAATCAGCAGGACGCGGCAGGTCTCAAAGGCTACTTCTCCGTAAAGAGTCTTATCGATGAACTCGCGTTGTTTGGGATAGAGCCCTCGATACTGCGTCGTGAGGTAGGGTATCTGACGAGGGCGCATTGCATCACGACTGAAGATTTCAATGATGAAGTAACGTCTGACGAAGTGCTAATACGCCTAGCGCCCGCAGGCTTCGTTCATCTTGATCTCATGTCGAGCGTGACGTACCTCGCCTCGGTCGCTGAAGACACGTACTTTTACGACGAGCAGTCAGCGCAGAAGGTCGCCGACAATATCCGAAACTTGCAGACACACTACGACTCCGACATCGCAGTTTCCAACGCTAGGGCTGTGACGGACTTTCTGCAAGGCGAGAGGGCAAAGGCTTTGACTGCTGTCGGCGCAGTGGTCGACTCTACAAGCTATGAGAAGCTATCTGATCTATCCATGTCCATCAACGGCATAAATGGACTAGAACGCGCCCTTACCACGCGCCCGTGGACTGCTGCGGCTGTGCGCTATAAGCCTAAGGGTCAATTCGTCGGCAGAGTAGTAAACGCGAAAAACTTCGGTGTTTTTGTGGAGTTGGAGCCAGGTATATCAGGCCTGATACCTGCACAGCGTTTACCACTAGGGTTTATCAGGATGGAGCAATTCATCCCGAATGAACGTCTAATAGTGGAGATTCAAAGCCTCAATCCTATAAAAAGGCGAATTGATTTGAGCTACGTTGGAGAGGTTCCTGAAGAGCAGACAGTCGATGATGACCAGATGGACCTCGCTTTGCCAATTGACGAGTCCGACGCGTTGTCGTCAGATGACGGCGGCGAATAGCATTGCATCCGCCGTCATCTGTCGGTTGCGCTCGATCTTTTGTGCAGGCCATGCGTATCGTGTACTGGTTTAGTCCAGCTTTATCTTGAGCTTGCTCGCCCAGGAGCGGTCCTCATCAGAGATAGCCATAGTCTCAGCGACCGCAGCAGATATTCGTTTTTCTTGTTCCGCTTCCCACCTCGCCTCATACTCCCGCGCTCGCTTCTCGCTTCGCTTATCTGCATCTCGCTCACGCTTCTCTCGCAGAGGGCGAATCTGCTCTAGTTTTTCCTCATGCGTAAGGTCGAAGCGAGCAGCAACACTTCCCTCTTTTATGGTTAGCCGCTCAACTTCATACAGCGATGAATTGCACCCGCCGAACAACTCACTAGCAGCTTGCATTGCTTCGTCTAACAGAGGTCGCAGTTCGCTCCGTCCATATCTCTCGACCATCTCTTTAGAATCGCTGGGAGCAGACTCCCCGATGGGCATGGACTGAATAAAATACACCACCGCATAATCTCCCCACTCCATTCTCTTCTGCTGACTCCTTCCCATACTTCCCTCCTTGTGAAATCCGTTTTATAGATATTGCTTCAACTTCTTGAGCATTTCGCGGGCGTTTTTTTTCCCCTCTACGCTCTTTACCTCGTTTAGCTGCTCTCGCCAGTGCTCGTAAGCATCAGCGACCGCATCAAACTGCCCCAGATACGCTATGACCTTCTGGCGTACCTTACCCTCCTCCCTGAAGTTCTCAACGAGGTAGTGATAGACAGTTCCCTTGATTAGCTTCTTTCTGATGAACGTCATCTTTGGTTAGGCACTACACGAAAACATTAGCACAGGTTAGGCACTACACGGCAAATAATTCCGGGTCCTCTTTCTGTCCGCATTACGATAGAAATGCGTACATCATTGAAAACACTTGATTTATGGACGCCGACATGCTAATCTAGCTTTCAGTCGGGCAAGTATCAGCCTTTCCCTTGGAACCCCATCCTGCCCGACTCTTGAATGTTGCCCGAAGTAGAGGGGCGTATTCCGACGTACACAGTACGCCGACTAATTGCCGCATATATGCGGAGGGTGGAGTTCCAAACATATGACAATCGATTTGCATGGATATTACCCAGCGGACATCGTGGACTCAGATGTCCTCTCTAACATCATCCAGCAAGCTAGCTTGGGAAATGGGACAGTACGGACTCTGTCTGATTCATGGGCATGGACGGAACAGAGGGCTGTCTCCCGGCTTCGTCAACACCAATACCGGATACTTCGGCCTGGAAATACGCAGGGCACTTCGGCACGATAAGGAACTGCGTAAATGGATGATGCCTACAACCCTAGATTGCTCCGACATGGGCTTGACCTGCATACGTCTCAAGCCCAACCACGCACCTTCAAGACAAGACTTTACCCAAGAACTTCGGGAAGTCCTCTCAAACGCGATTGTGACTGTTGGAGATTCATACGTGCAACATGAGGGGGCTAGATTCCATGAGCGATAAGGTTCTGACAACTCAAGCCATCGATGAACTCAAAGCTATGTCTCCCGAAGAGCTGCTTGCCTTTATACAGTCACTAAAGGGCAGCCAGGCCGTATCCCTCCCTTCTCTGCTTCATCACGCAACGAATGACACAGTGTTTCATAATTACTCATTACCCAAGCTAAACAGGCGAATACCACACACATACGTCAGATTGAGCAATAAAAAGCCCCCGCCGAAGCAGGGGCAGATGAAAGTGAGATGCAGGGGTGGTCAGCGTCGCTTCGCTGTTGCTAGCTCTCCACCAGCGTCAAGGATGTTCTTTACTCCTGCGTGTGAGACAGTGAAGCCGTCATCAGCAAGCGCAGCAGAGATCGCCCGTAGAGACTCACCCTTTATGTGTAATGCCTTCATGCGTCGGATAGCAGCTTGTTGGGCGTCATCCTTCACTAGCTCTCCATCATCACCAAGCGCCCAGCCGAAGGGTACTGTCCCACCCAGGTAGCGGTTGCGTTTCTTCTGGTCTGCCTTCACATCGCGGATGCGTTCACGGATACGGTCACGCTCGGCCTCAGCAACAGCACTCAAGATTGTGAAGACGAGCTTGCTGATGCCGTTACCGGTCACATCACCACCCAAGTCGATCATGTGAAGTGAGACACCGGCATCCTTCAGCTTCGCGAGTACATCCAGCGCGTCCAGTGCCGACCGGAACATGCGGTCCAATTTCGGCGTGATAACCACGTCGCCGGGCTTCAGAATGCTGAGCAGCTTTGCTCCCTGGGGACGCGCTTGCATGAGCGTAGAGCCTGAGACACCACGTTCTACGAACATCTTGTCCACCTGCATTCCTTGCATCATGGCATAGCCTTCCAAACGGCGTTGCTGCGCCCCTAAGCTCTCTCCCTCTTCAGCCATCCGTACCGTCGAAACTCTGGTGTACCCATAGACCGCCATCGCACAGTCCCTCCGTAAAGCTGTAAACCTGCATTGATAGTAGGGTGCCTTTTGGGAGTTGTCAAGCTGCTTTAGCAGGTTTACGAAAAATAGATAGGGACTGTCGAATTTATTCCCGGTAAGCTGGCTGCCTCACGTCTTCTGAGCATCGTTTCGCCAGTGCGGGGGATGGTCATTACCGAGCGCTGAGACGGTGCGTCCTCGATTCGACGGGTCCCCTTCTAGGAGTCCCTAAGGAATCTCTTGTCTGGCACGTGGGCCGGGAGCGCCCCGTAACCCACTGGTCCACAACGCCGCACAGCGTGGCCTGATCGAATCGAACCCAACCGTGTCAAAGGGGACCCAGGAGTCCCGTCTGAGTCCCAGGCTATACACGCTGCAATGGTGCCAGAAGACACTCTCGGTCCCGATACGTGCCGGTTATGTGTACATAGCTAGGGCCACAAATATATGGGTTTTCGAGCCGTCTCGACCTCTAAGTAATGGGAGGTAAATAAGAATGCCAGCAAGACTAAACCGAAGACGATACCGCGAGATCGTATCCGCACTGAAGGAGATCATCTCCGATAAGAAAACACCGCAGCAAAGACGGCTACGCGCCACTGAAACGTTGTTGGGGGTCTACGACCGCCACGACCGTCAGGAAGAGCGTAAGGCACAGCGACGGGCCACAGAGACAACGGACGCACCGACACCGACCAACACGCCGTCGGAGGCCCACGAGACTGCCGAAGAAGCCGCAGCGAGGTTCTTGGCAAGCATGAAGCAGAAGGGACCAACGCCAGCCAAATGAGTAATGAACAGATCGAAGGACTGAGAGCGATCATCGCCAATACCAGCCTTACGGAGAAAGAACGTAGCAATGCTGCGGCGCACGCTGTACAACTTCAACTATCCGCAGTGGAGGCCCAGGGCGTTGCAGACGATGACGATGAGGTTGCAGAGCTAATGAGTCCTAAGGATGGCCTTTTTGGCACATGCTGGCCTTTCTACGTCGAGAGAATCACGGGCCGCCGAGCAGATCGCTTCACATTGCACGAGGCCAAAAAGATCGTGCTCCGTAGGAAGCTACTAAGAGTGCTGCTTACAATCGTCGTGGATGAATCCAACGAGGAGCTTGAGCGACTGGCCGCCTGCCAAGAGGTATTTGATACGCATTTGGACCCGCGCCATGCCTTCAAGATCAACGCCCACAACGCTCCACGATTACTGGCAGCGGTTCTACCGGCAACGGCGCTGAAGTGGATGGACAAGGGTAAGGTGCCAGTCGAGCGCCCACCGAAGACTCTGGCGGATGTCTGGTAACGAACTGTAGAGAGTTCGCTCATTCCTCGCAGAGAGGGCCTTGACACGCATGGGATACTGTAAGTGTAGAGAAACTTCTCTGCCGGTACAGTGACAGCCCACCTTCTTGGTGGGCATTTTGTTTCACACAGTTTCCCGCACGTTGGACTTGTCCCGCGAGTAAACGGATAGGTGTAACTCTGCTACGCCCGCCCTCCCCCTCAAGCATTAGGGAAACGGGAAACAGGGAAATAGAAATCCTCTAAGAGAAAGAATATAGGGTTTTTTCTTTATATCTTTCCCTGTTTCCCTGTTTCCCATTGCTTGTGGGGGATGTGTCTTTGGGAAATATGCCCTTGAGGCAGAAAAACACTAAATGTGTGAATCATCCCCGTGTCAAAGCACACGGGCGGGAAACGAGCGTACCCGCTACGCCGTTATCCACGGTGTACGACCAGTAGTACCTAGTAGCAAACCCCAACAGGAGAATAATGTCAGATCACACCCCCGACGCTGCGTCGCCAGCGCCCTTCCAGCTTCAAATCATTTCCCCTTTCAGTACGTTTCAAGATGATGGTTCCGCCGCTCCGACAGAGTTCATCGTTGATGGACTCCTCACCGCAGGCGGGCTGTCAGTCATCGGTGCCAAGCCCAAGGTTGGGAAGTCATCGTTGTCGCGGCACCTTGCAGTATGTGTCGCATCCGGCACGCCGTTTCTAGGGCGGGACACCACGCAGGGCGAAGTGATGCTCATTTCGTTAGAGGACCCAAGATCGCACGTCGATAACTGCCTGGGCGCTCTCGGCTATAACCCTCGTGAGCACTCGTCCATTCATATCGTCGAGCGTGTTTCACATGATCGGCAGGAAACGGTTCAGGCTATTCGCGCTGAATTGATAAAGAGGCCCGATGTGAAGCTCGTCATCGTGGACCACCTCGCTCCGTTCCTGAACATCGTTGATCTAAGCGAGTACATGCCTACGCTTCGAGGTATCACCCTTCTCCGCGATCTCGCCAGAGACTTTCCGAAGGTTCATATCCTTTGCTTGGCGCACGCAAAGAAGGTGCGATGCGATGATCCCTTCGACACGATTCTAGGCTCAACCGCGTTGAGGGGTGCGCCCGACACTAACATCGTGTTGATGAACGAGCGAGGCCATCGTGTGATCGTCAGTGAGACAAGGGTAGGGCGTGCCATTCCCGCCACGATTCTGGATACGCGAATGGTGGTTAGCGCCGGTAGCGATGTAGCTCAGGGCTATTCATTAGGCGCTGGCTTCGATCAATGGAACACAGATCGCAATGACCGAGCCGAAAAGAAGCAAGCCAACGTCTACACACGTCGAGTAGTCGATTACCTCGTCGACTGTGACAAGAGGACAGCATCCCATCGTGATGTCGTGAAGCATGTGACAGGGAAAACGGAACGCATCGTTGAGGCAATCAATTCTCTCGAAGCTGAGGAGATCGTTACTGCTTCAGGGACACCTCGGCAACTTCGGCTCAATCTTGACGAAGATGCGCTGAAGCTATTTCGGCTTGGGAAGTAGAAAGATGACAAATCACATAACCAATATGGTCGATGAGCTGAACTCAGCATGGAGTCTGCTGTTCCCCGCCGTGCCCCCACCTCAACCGCATCAATGGGCGCTCTGGGTAACACTCCACGGACAGACCATCGTTCGACAGAGCATTGCGAAGGTAGCACTGAGATACAGGCGATCAAATGATCTTCAGACTCCCGAAAGCCTCTACAAATTTACCTCGGCTTTGATGGGGAAACTGAGTCGAGAGAACAAGAACCCCAACAGAAAGGACACGAAATGAACAATGAAACACCATCACCAAACCAAGCTGTAGCGATGATCGAAGCCGCAGATGCAGCAACCCCAAGCCATTTCCGCGACCTCGCGGAGGAGATGCTTCGTACTGGCGAAATCACTCCAAATAGCACCTTCGCTGATGCCAATGGTGCTCTTGAGAAGCGGTATCCGCAGCAGCAGTAATGGCTTCAAGGGGCGGGTCCAACGCTCCCTTTCACAATTCAAATTACGGAGTCATGGCAGACAATTTCAACACAGCGGAATCTTCTTCCGCATCAGACCGTCAACCGGCGGTCGAGCAATTATTCATTCGTAATTACGACTTCATACAGGAACTCGCTCAGAGCGATCCACGGATAAATTCTGATGAAGTTGAGCAAATCACATCCGGTATCGCGAAACACCTCTCCGATTACACAGGCCATCTCACCGATACCGCTTTCCGAGCATGGACAACCGAGATCATCCTGCCCATCGTTGGTTTCTACGCAATCAAGCATGTAGCCCGTCCCTTTGTGCTTGATGCCATCTGGAAAGGCTTAGGCCATTCAGCAGAGCCTTCAAAGTACGACGATTATCCAGAAACGGTTCGCGAGCTGGAGCAGGAAGTTTGGCTCTGGGTGTTCCTCAACGTGGAGAAGCTACAGAAGCGCGGCACTGCAAAGATCACGACAAGGCTATATAGACGAGCGGCGATCATGACGAAGAATTGGATGAAGCGCCAGAAGACGCGCCGATTCGCCGTGATACGTCGTGTGTACGATCTTCCAAAGAAGTCACAATTCCTTGCCGAGCGAAAGGCTGCCGAACTCGACCGTGAGAGCGAGCAGGCGAAACGTGAGGAAGACGAGAGAAAAGAAATTATCGAAGAGATGAAAAAACTTGAGCTGATGGCCTGATTCGGCCTCTAAATAAGCGTCATAAAAATTGCTGCCGATGGGACACAAGAGCGGGCACACCCGCCGTCCCTGGTGTGGCCTGATAATCCGTCCCTCAACGTTTCAGGACAAATCACCGCGTAACCTATACGCCCAAGCGTTAGCGGACGGGCAGCACCAAAAACTCCATAGATTGCATTCCCAAGAATCTGACCGCACGACGGCCGCAGCGGTGCGTCGATGATGTTCCCTGGGCTGTCGCTGTACCAAATTCAAAAGAGGAGTAGTGAATAGTTCAACAATCGCGCCGGTAAACGCAGACCGGCAAACATTCAGCAGCGCAGCAGAGCGCTGGCAAGAGCAACGAAGGTTGGTTGGCCTTGTTGTCGCTGCGTACCGGGCAGTGAAGGACTTGCCTATCATCTCCGCACTAAACCCCGATCCCGATTCCCGAAGCAATACGAACCGCTGGAGTCCTGACTCAGCCCATTATGCGGTCGATGTAGAGAATACGGTTCGACGAATAATCGAGTCAAAGCCAGAACCGGAGCGCCCAGCTCTCGTGAGGGCATGGGAAGCACTGCTTTCCGATGATGCTCAGATTGGCGCTAATGAGCAGAAGTTGATTCGCCTGCTAGCAGGACCGTTCTTCACAAAGGCTCTTCACCCCGGCATCTACTTCAGGGTGAACCGTTATCCGAAGCGGAGAACACGATGACCGGCACACGTGTAATGCCCGGTCTTGAGAACTTGACCGGAAGAACGATTGGAACTCTGCGGGTTGGAGAGATGGTCGAACGTCATCCCCAACCACGGTACACAGTGGCCTGTTCTCTGTGCGCCGCACAGAGCACGGAATCACAGAGCAGGCTCACCAGCGGTGCAGCGCGTTGCCGCAATGGTGGTTGCGGTAGACCTCAACGGCCAAGCAGACGTGAACTGCTCACCGAGCAGCGCCGACAGACCGCCGAGCGTGATGCACAGCGACTAGCTGAAGATCGTGAAGCGAGTGAGCGGCGTATGGCCGCCGAATGCGAAGCGGACGGCTGGGAACGCCCAACAAAGTACGCTCCGACTCCAACGACCCATCAAGTCATGACCGCTCGTGAACGTCTTGAGCTGAAAGCGCGCCGAGAGGCCGAAGAGCTGGAACGAATCGAAGCTGACCGCTCACACCTGGAAGCGGAACGCAAGGCCGCCGAAGCAAAGGCCGCAGCCGAGCGACGCGAGCACGAGAGAAACGAAAAGCAGCGTGCTTACTGGTCGGAATGGGTACAGAATGATCGTGACCCAAAGTTATTTGTCAGTGATGCAATGCGTACCGCGTCGATGTCCCCGAAAGAGGCGGATGCCTTCAATGAGGTAGAAGTCAAGAAGTTCATTGCCGACACCCATGAGTATCAGGAGTACAAGACTCCTGGGAACGCTGAACGCATCCTCGACTATCTCAGTCGCAATGGCGTTCGCATCGTAGACTCGGAGACACTTCACGCGGCGTTCGTTAGATTGCGAGATTTGGGCATCCTGGAGAAGAAGCCTACTCCCCAGCCCGTTGAACAGCCTCGCCGAGTCAATCTGAACGTAACACGGTCGAAACCACAACCATCAGGGCCGAAGGTTTACATTGGCCGAGACTATGCGACTGGGCTGGATCGCGAGCTAACCCAAAGGGAGGTGGACCGCATGTCCAGTACAGAGTATGCTCGTGCCTTCCCAGTGGCGAAGACTATTTTCGAGTGGTTGAAGAAAGACTCCTAAGCCACCGATAAACAGCTCCGCTCGCGTCCCCCTCTATACGCGAGCGCCGTCTAACGTACTCACTACGTATGGCGGCAATCGACCCCGCGTCTGTTCTCCACTCACCGTTCGGCGCGGGGTCGAAGATTCACTCGGACATAAACATACAGATGATTACTGAAAAATTGTTGGGAGTAGATGATCTCCCATCGCTCACGCCGTTCGGCGTCACCGAGGATGAATTGACGAGATACGTCAGTGTCCCCGGTAGTTTTACCACGTTGGTTTCAGACGATGAGGTTCCGATCCTTTTTATTCGAGGTAAGAAATCACTGCGTCTCGATTTGTCGATCAATCTCGCTGTAGACCACGAACGTGCGGCCAAAGTTCTTATAGAAGCACTAAGCCGCCTTGCAGATCGTGCGCGTGCGAACGGATTTACTGAACTCGCCATTGACTGTTCTTTCCCAGAACTGACGAAGCTCGCAGTTGAAACATTTGGCTTCGTTGCCAGCGACAACACCCTAACAAAGGCTCTCTGATTCAAATGCACATCACCACATTTTCAAGGTTTGAGTGGGACGGTAAACGATACGTCGAGGTCTACTCTGAAGGCTACGCGTTCAATGGACTAGTGGACCTTTGCTGCGGAGCTTCTTCACAGCAGACCCAAACGTATAACCAGCAGACGCAGCTATCCCAGCAGATCATGCAGCAAGGGCAGCAGGTCTTTGGTGATTCTTCTAAGGTCTTCTCGGACCTTGTGTCGTCGCTCGCTCCCACCGTGTCAGCCGGGCCGAATCAGGAAGGATTCTCCGCAGCGGAGAAGTCAGCCCTTCAATCACAGGCAATCACAAATGCCGGAGTTGCGTACAAGAACGCTAAGGCCGCAACCGGCAACGCTATCGCAGCTCAGGGTGGCGGAAATACTGGCACGGTAAGCGGCGCGAACCTCGGCATTGAAGCCAAGCTCGCGGCGAGCGCATCCCAGAACACCGCCGACCAACTGAATCAGATCAACCTCAACGACTATCAGCAGGGACGCGAGAACTACAACAATGCAGTCAATGATCTTGCTGGCACGACGAACGTATTCAACCCAGCCACGAACGTAGATAACTCTGCGACCGGCGCACTCGAAGGGCAGGCCAAGACAGCCAACGATATCGCAAGCCAGAACAACTCGTGGGTGCAAGCTGTAAGCGGAGCGCTTGGAAATCTGGGAGGGGTTGCGGTTGATGGTTTTATGAATAACCTTGGCCGCAGCTCGAAGAGTTCGACGACAAGTTCCGCGAACGGATAGATAAGTCCGATCACTTGAAATGATGTCTGTCCCGTAAAGTCTGCCAAGACGCGGAGCGTTGGGACAGCGGTGAGAACCGTGATAAGACGCTCCGCACTCCTTCAGGAATCGAATGTTTACAGACCAGAACGACGAACAGCAGCCACAGACTGCTGACAATCCGTCAGATGCCGCTGCGGTACAGCCGAGCAACGACAACTCACCCCAGCAGCAGCCCGGCACACCTGCGACCGCACTACAGCCCCAGCAGCAGCCATCGCAGCCGCAACCCACAACCCCGGCACCTAATACGTCTAATGGCTCCGATACCGTAGTGACCAACAACGCGGCACACCCGGCAGTAAAGAAAGCAAGTTTGCTGCGTGATGTCGCCCAGGCTCTCGCGGGCGGCCCTCGTTACAGCGTAAGTATCGACCCCACTACCGGAGCAACTACACGAACCGCCGTTCCTTTGTCATCCCGTGACATCGGGATGGCTATCGCCCTTGAAGCGATCTCCGGCGCTTTTAGCGGTCTTGCGGTCACCGGTCCCGGCGCTACAGGGCGTGCCGCAGCAGTTGGCTTTCAGCAAGGCCAGCAGCAGATTCAGCAGGCCCAAGCCCAGCGGGAACAACAGGCGCAACAGGATTTCCAGAATCAGTCACAACAGCTCGCTCGCCGTGCAGGTATTTACGAAACGAATAGTCGTGCCATTCTCAATACAGCAGAAGCCGAACAGCGCGGTGCAGAAGCCATTGACAAGCTGACTGATATCAACCGGGCCTCTGGCGTTCTTGACGTTGATTCTGACTTGCTCGACAACGGCGGTACACCGATGACGCAGGCAGAGCTAATGGACGCGATGAAGTCAGGCAAGCTCAGTCCTACTGACGCGCTCGGCCCTGTAGCAGGCCGTGTAGAGATCACAAACTCAGACGGTTCAAGGCGTTGGGAGGCCACCCACCTCATAATCAAAGACCCGAACACTCCTACGTCCCTTTCACAAGCAGACTGGGACAGATACGCCGATGGAGGTGTACCTGGGTTCCAGAAAGGCACGAAGATCGGGGGAGGCGTGCAGATTTCGCTTCGCATGAAACAAAATGCCAATGAAGTTCTGGCTTCACATACGCTCGCCGATCAGCGTCTCGACGATCTCCGCAGCTCGCTCGATGGTACGCAGTACGCTTCTAAGGTTCCCACCAAGATTGATTTCAGCAAGCCGGGCGTGAACGCCGCGATGCAGCGTTTCCAACGTTACGTTTCGCATGACGCAGCTAACTTGCAGGACCCGTTTTCTGCTTTGCAGGCAATGGGGCAGTCGAAGCGTGACCCGAAAACCGGCGCTATTCAGCCCAATCCAGATGCGAAGTACGTTGATGCAGTCGCGTCCGCATTCGGAGGCTGGGGAGTTCTTGAGGCTGCACACGATCAGTCAGCCGCGAATCGTAAGGCCGCTGCTGACTTCGCTGTCATTGACTCCGAAGCCAAGGCGAACGCTGTCCTTGCGGCACCGAAGAAGTTCACGGGAGAGCAGCAACAGGCAGCTCATAACTTTCTTCAGTTCGCTGATGCCCAGGGCGCTAAGAAAGCTGCTCAGGCTGCCCGCGCTCGTGCTGTTGCAGAGGGTTCGGACGTGCAGGCCATGTATCGGTTTGGTCGCAACCCGATTACCGGAGCAACGCTGTCGTTAGATAACGCGGCACCGTCGATGCTGGTGGACCCTAGCGGCAACGTAATCCCACAGGACCTAGTATCAACCTATAAGCCCACAGCACAGCAGCGACAAACCGCTGACACTGCACGACAGGTACTCAGTATTGCTCAGAATCTCCGACAGGCTGTGGCAAACAATCCCAACCTCGCAGGACCTCTCAGCGGACGCAGCAAGCAAGGACTCGCAAAGGCAGGTCTCGGCGATGCACAGTCTCAGAAGTATCTGGACGACCTTGCTTTTCTGACCAGCGCGGCCACCAAGATGCACACCGGACGTTTCTCCAGCGAAATTCTGAAGAAGATGGACTCGCTCATCAAGCCCGGTATGAATCCTGACCAGTTCAGTGGTGCTCTCGATTCCATTCAAGGAGTTGCTGGTCGTTATGCCGATGAAGACCGCCTGACCACCGTACAGGATTACCGACAGCAGCAGTCACAGCGTCAGCCATCGGCCAACACGAACACACAACAGGTGCAGATTCCTGCTGGTGCTCAGATCGGTCGTGACGCTCAGGGGCGAGTCGTCGGGTACAAGTTGCCCAGCGGTCAGTACGTCCCAATCAACGGAGTCGCACAGTAAATGCCAGTACCTAATCAAACACCGAATGGCGTAACCTTCGATACTCCATTGCATCAGGCGACTACTGTGAGCGTCCCTGCCGGTGTCACCTTCGACGGACCGACAACCCAGCCCACAACTGTGACAACAGGCGGTCAACCAGCCGCGCAGTCACAGCCTCAGCCGTACAAACCGACGGCAAGCATCTCCGCAGTCCCGGAACCTGAAAATGTTGCCGGGCGTGTGGAGCAGTGGGCAGATGATGTGAAGAATGACCTCCTCAACGGCACAGGGAATACAAGGATTGGCGCTCTCTTGAAGTTCTTGGGCGCTCCTGGACTTGAGCGCGGTGTCTCCCCTGGGACGGCTGAGTTCATGGGTAGTCCGCTGCTCGGACCAACACGGGTTGTAAAGGGCGCTGCGGAGCTTGGACAGTCAGGCAAGCGTTGGGCAGGAACGAAGGACGTAGTTGGCGGTGCCCTGGATGCCGCCACTATTCCGGGTGGATTTATCGCTCCCGAAGGTGGTGAAGTTGCAGGTACAGCTATCGACGCTACCGCAACGCAGGCCGCCCGTGCTGCAAAGGCTGTCCGTGACGCCGTGACGAAGCCCCTTGATGCTCACTCACATCAGCAAGCACTACAGCAGGGTATACGTGGCGTACTCGATACGATTGCTAAGGACGCGGGCGTTACGCCGTCTCCGTCAGCGTCTATCCGTGATGTTGCCGGTAGGGTGGCAGACTCCATTCTCACTCGCAGCAAAGCCGCGTATCAGTCGCTAGATAAGGCCACTGATGGACGCTTCCAGCGGTTCGACGATGCGCTAAAGAACGTCAATGAACGTCTGCGCGAAGTCGCTGGATTGGATGACGAGAACGAATCCGCACTCCTGAAACGGAAGGCCGAGATAGAGCAGTCGCAGGCTGAGACTTTCGAGCAGGCAAAGCAGGCGGGGGTTGATCCCAAAATCATTGACTCTGCACGTGCTGACTGGAAACAGGCCCAGGCTCTCTATGATCTTGACCGGCAGTTGAAGATGAGTGCATCTGGAATGCGCCCGGAACTGGCATCGCCGGGAAGCACGCCTGAAGTAATCGACGCAAAGAAAGCCTTCACACGCTTGAATCGGCTCTACGACTCTGGGCGGTTGCAACAGGCAGCCGGTCAACACGCCGATACGCTAATTCAGCAGATTGATGCCGCATGGCTTCACAGTCAGAAGATAGCGGCACGTCAAAGGGCAATCAAGGCCGCCGCTAAGGCTGCTGGTGTCGGCGCTGCGGGTACGGCAGGATATGAAAGCGTGAAGGCGCTAGGCAATCAATAGCAAAGGCCCGCAACCAAAAAATCTGGCGCGGGCCTTTTGTATGCTGTTATGTGCCTAACCTAGTCGTCGTCACCAAGCCAAGCATCCAAATCATCCACACGGTCAAATTGACCGACTCGCTTCCGTCTTTCTGCGTCAGGAACCTCTGCAATACTGACTCTCTCCTCTTCAGTCAGTACCCCTTTTTCTTGCAAGATGTCCAATAGTTTTGCGATTCTTGCGCCAGCTACAGCTAGAGTGTTTGAAATGTGGCGAAGTTGAGGCTGGAATAGGGCCGGAGTCTTTTTCTGCTCGTCATATATCTTCTCGACAATTGTTATACCTAACTTGAATTTCTCTTCCTCTACTGACGACCAGAGAATTTGACCGAATCGCATTGTGCGCGGCTCATCTGATATACCCTTCCGAATCACCGGAAAATACTGCGGTAGATTCCTCAATGACTGCTCAGTTGCGGCGTCAACTTCAACCCGTGCACTGATGATGAGCGCATCTTCGTCAAACCGTTCCGTAAACCAGTACGGTTGCAAAGTTACATCAGCCAATTGGAGATCATCGACCTTGAGTTCTTCCTCTTGGGTCAGAGTCCAAATGTACGATTGAATTGGCCTGCCATCCGTGTAGCTGTGTGTTTTTTGAAACAGAAGAACAGTGACATCTTTGGAGGTATCCCCATCCGCTGACAAGAGGCATCCCTTACCAGAGAGTGCTTCTCGTATCGAGTCACTTTGCGCCTCGTGTGCTGTAAATTGAACTTCTAATTCAAAGAGTTCTTTCCCTGTATGCCGGGAGGTGTGGCTGTTTTGAGCCATTATTCTCGCTGTGATTGTGTGCTCTCCTACTTTGAACCGAACATTGCCCACTAGTCCTATCTCCCTTGCTTACGGTTTAGACATGAAGGTGCCGCGTCTTCGACGTGACACGCGCGTATATTTAGGATTCGCCAATCATACGCCTCAGGTAAGAGTGGAAATCGTGGGTGATGTATATACCGTATGCAATCGTCGTTCAAGATACAGACCCGCTTTGCATCTGTATCTAACCTCGTCCGGCACCAAGCGGTGATGTCGCGCCCAAGATTTCCTCGGCCCACTCCGTAACGAACGAGCGCAAGCCTGTAATGCCCAGGCACAATAGGTCCAACATTGGACAATCCAACAATCGAAAAGCCTCTCAACGCTCAGCAACTCTCGGAAGTCATTGACCTTCACCCCGTCACGATCCTGCGATGGGCAAGGGAGGGACGTATCCCTCACCGCAGACTCTCGGCCCGCAAGATCATGTTCCTTCCCTCCCAGATTCGAGAGTGGCTTGCATCGGGTTCACGGTATCCTGAGTTTGCCGTTCACGCCGCCCAACCCGAACAGGAGAAGGCAGCATGATCGAACCTATAGCGCATAAGCGCACTCGCTTTAGAACTGGGTCTTTGATAACTGAGAAGAGACAGAACGGCCCAGCGGTATACGTTTACCGTTGGCGTAAACCCCATATAACCGGAGGGACACGTCAAAAGAAAGTCGTACTGGGCACCGTCAAGGAATTGAACAAAACGCAGGCTCAGGCTAAAGCTGAACAGTACAGGCAGCTTGCCAATACAGCACCGCAGCACAATGTAAACCCATCTCTCACGGTTACGGAACTTGTGAAGCACTACACGGAACGCGAACTGGGAGAAGACTCAGGCAAGGCAGCAAAGCCCCGCAAGGCGTACCTGTATATCTTCAACAACTACATCCTGCCCAAGTGGGGTACTCTCTTGCTCGGACAGGTGAAGGCCGTAGCGGTCGAAGATTGGCTGAAGACATTGCCTCTGGCCAATGGCTCAAAGGCTAAGGTCAGAGAAGTCTTTGGTGCAGCATTCAGACACGCAATGCGTTACGAGCTGTATCCGACCAATCCCATTGCCAACGTCCGGCAGGTAAGGAAACGGGCCGTAGAGCCTGAGATTCTGGAACCTGCTGAGATCGCAGCAATCCTCAAACAGCTTGATGGAGTAGAGCCGGTACGCACCGCTTTTCTCATTGCGGCTGTCATGGGGATGCGAAGGGGAGAAATCTTCGGCCTACAGTGGAAGGATGTTGACCTTGAACGCGCAGTCCTGCATGTTCGCAGGTCATTCGTTGACGGTGTAGAGGGTCTACCTAAGACAGAATCCTCGCGTCGTCCACTTCCCTTGCCTCCTCCGGCTGTTGAGGCTCTGAGTACATGGAAGAAGCAATCCAAGTACACGGACCCCGGCCATTGGGTGTTCGCTTCCGAGATTTCCTTCGGCAAGCAGCCCCTCTGGCCTGGAACACTCTGGCGTAGGAATGTAGTTCCGGCAATCGAACGCGCCGGTATCACCAAGCCCAAGCTAGGGTGGCATACCCTTCGACGTAGCTACGCATCGTTGCTGCTGTCTATGGGCATCAGTCTCCGCGTGAGCATGGAGCTGATGCGGCACTCCACGCCGGATATGACCCTTGCTACCTACGCTCGAACGGTAGGAGATGAGAAACGGGATGCAGGCAGCAAACTCGCAGCTTTGCTACTGGGAAATGAGGAAGCTGCTTAGTGTGCCCTTATCGTGTCCACGCAGCTTTTTCGCTTCTTATTGTGTCCACGTTTTTCTTGCAAACGATTGATTTATTTGGTGGAGCTGATCAGGATCGAACTGACGACCTCCTCGTTGCGAACGAGGCGCTCTCCCAACTGAGCTACAGCCCCACACCTTAGAAACTCACGCACAACCGGGACAACACCGTGGCCTGAGCGACTTCGGTAAGTGTATCAGGAAGCACAACACCACTCAAAACGACGAACGCGCTCCCCTCAACTCGAAGCTACTCCGGTCACCTGTCCAGTAACATGCGTCCCGGCCATCAGCGGCTTTTCCACCCGATGCCATATCTCGTCTTCCTGCTCCACAACTCCCAGCACTGGAACCGGCAAACGCGCTCCGCTCCTCGCCACCGCCTCCAAAGTTCCCATATCGCCGACGCGAAACTCCGTGCGATCCAGTTGAACCAGCCACATCTGGCGCCCCGCCACTCGGCTCTCTTCCACAATATCCACCACCACCGCCGCGAAGCTCACCTTACCGGAACCTCCGACAACATCTCCTTCAACGCCTCCATCTCGCGGCGGCTGCCAACACAGAATGGCGTGCGCTGATGTATGCCGTCCGGCCGTATGTCCAGAATACGTCCCGCGCCGTTCGTCGCCGCGCCTCCCGCCTGCTCTGCAATGAACGCCAGCGGGTTCGCCTCATATAGCAACCGCAGCTTGCCCTTCGCCTGCTTCTCCGTCGGGGGATACAGAAACACGCCGCCCTTCAGCAGCGTCCGATGAAAGTCCGCCACCAGACTGCCGATGTAGCGCGAGCTGTACGTCTTCCCCAGACCTCCCTCGCGAAGCATCGCCACATAGCGCCTGTACTCCTCAGGCCAGCCCGCGGCGTTCGCCTCGTTCGTCGAGTAGTAGCTTCCCTGCTCCGGCATCTTCATCTGCTCGTGGCTCAGCACAAACGCGCCAATCTTCGGATCAAGCGTAAAGCCATGGACGCCGTTGCCCGTCGTATACACCAGCACCGTCGACGGCCCATACACCACGTAGCCCGCCGCGACCTGCCGGAACCCCTGCTGCAGGATCGACTCCTCCAGCGTCCCCAACTCCGCCGGCATCCTTCGCAGCACGCTGAAGATCGTTCCCACATTCACATTTACGTCGATGTTGCTCGAACCATCCAGGGGATCGAAGACGATGATGTACTTCCCCGTCTCCGCATCGCGATTGAACGTGACCGGCTCCTCGTCTTCTTCGCTCACCAGTGCGGCAACACTGTCGCGCAGTCCCAAACAGTGCAGAAGCGCCTGGTTCGCGAAGACGTCCAGCTTCTGCTGCTGCTCGCCCTGCACATTCTCCACGCCAGCCGCTCCCAGAACGTCCCCCAGCCCCGCCGCGCGAATCTTCGCTTCAATCATCTTCGTCGCCAGAGTGATGCCGCTCAGCAGCCAGCTGAACGTGCCCGTCGCCTCGCGCCCGGTCGACTTCAAAAGGCTCTGCTGCTGCTGCAGGATGTGTTGCTGAACGGTCGTAATCATCGCCATATCGTTTCCACCTGAAGAGTTGCACCAGAGGTCTGGGCCAGACTTGAAACTATCACCCGCAACGATCTTCCATCCACCACGGCCGATAACCGTCGCCCCCAAGCAGAACGATTCGCTACAATTCCGCACATGCCATCCAGACGAAGCTTCCTCCTCGCGGCCTCAGCGGCAGCCGTCGCCCCGTCTCTCGACCTTCAGGCCCAGCAGCCTTCTTCTTCTTTCCTCTCCAGCGGCAAGCTGCTGCCTCCCGCCATCGCCGCGCTCACCAACCGCCGCTCCGAAGCCGTTCCCATCACACTCGAAGAGCGCGAACACCGCATCGGGCGCGCCCGCGAGCTACTCGCCAAAAACAGGATCGACGCGCTCGTCATCTGCGCCGGGACCTCGCTCAACTACTTCACTGGCCTCCATTGGGAGCAGTCCGAACGCTTCTTCGCCTGGGTGCTACCCGCAAAGGGCAACCCCTTCGTTGTCTGCCCCGTCTTTGAAGAAGCCCGCCTCCGCGAGCGCATGGACGCCCGGCCCGCCACACTGCCTGCGGCCTCCGCCACACGCTTCTACACCTGGTACGAAGACGACAGCCCCTACGCGCTGCTCGCAAAGGCCCTTAAGGACGCGGGCATCTCAACCGGCCGCATCGGCCTCGAGGAGCGCACCCAGTTCGCCTTCACCGACGGCATCGAGCACGCCGCCCCCACGCTCACCACCGTCAGCGGAACCCCCGTCACCGCCGGTTGCCGCGCCGTCAAGTCAGCCGCCGAACTCGCGCTCATGCGCCTCGCCAACGACAACACCCTCAAGGTCTACGAGGCAGCGTGGAGCTCTCTCTCCCCCGGCATGACCAACGAGCACGTCTCCCAGCTCATCTCCGCCGCCTACGACCGCACCGGCTTTCCCGGCGAAGCCTCCTGCCAGGTCGGCCCCTACTCGGCGCTCCCCCACGGCTCGCTCCAGCCGCAGGTCATCAAAGAAGGTGAGATCATCCTCCTCGACGACGGCTGCACTGTCGAAGGCTACCAGTCCGACATCTCGCGATCCTTCGTCCTCGGCAAGGCCTCCAGCAAGCAGAAGCGCATCTTCGACATCGTGTACAAGGCGCAGTCCGCCGCGCTCGCCGCAGGCAAAGCAGGTGCTCCCTGCCACGCCGTCGACGACGCCGCGCGCAAGGTCATCGCCGACGCCGGATTCGGCCCCGGCTACAAATACTTCACCCACCGCCTCGGCCACGGCATCGGCATGGATGAACACGAGTGGCCCTATCTCGTCCGAGGCAACAACACCACGCTCGAACCCGGCATGACCTTCTCCGACGAGCCCGGCATCTATATAGTTGGCGAGTTCGGCATCCGCCTCGAAGACGATTGGGTCTGCACCCCAAACGGAGGCGAAATGTTCACCCCACAAAGCCCCTCGCTAGAACAACCCTTCGCCAAAGCCTGATGAAGTAAGGCGCGGTGCTCACCGCATCTGCCGTGAGCAAACCTACGCCCAAACTTGTCATCCTGAGCGAAGCGCAGCGAAGTCGAAGGACCTGCATTTCCACTGCTCACCTTTTCCCTTCCACCAACAATCACGAAGTGCCATCCTGAGCGGAGTGGCGCAGCCACACAGTCGAAGGATCTGTGTTTTTATCAATGCCACATAATGCATGAGGAAGGATGAGCTTGTTAATATCTCGATCGTTTGCCCCAGCACTACACGCTTTCCTCTTTGCAGTAACGTGGCTGACTGCTTCTGCTCAACCACAACCGCTTCTTGATGGGCCAGCACGTTGGGGCTTTTACATTCTGTTTTTCGCTGACTTTCCTGTCTCAGCTATTGGCTTCTCAGCAATGTGGGATGGCCGCTGGACCTACGGGCTTCTGCTATGGGGAACAGTAGGAACTGCATGGTGGTATCTTTTGGGCGTAGTGATAGAGAAATTTCATAGCTCAACACGCCCTCCTGGCTAAGAGGATCACCTGGGTGCCCCATTCATGGCGCAGCTTCATCGCGACATTGGGCATTCGAGCGAAGGTCGAACCGTTTCGTTAAGGGCACGGCTTCAGCCGTGCCGTAATCCAGCCGTCGCGAAGCGGCCACCGCTCTGCCGAAGGCGGAACGACCCACAGCGAGCTTGAGCGAAAATCCTGTCAAGCCCCCATACCCACCAAAAACCAAACAACCCAAACAAAACCGACTACTTCCGGTCACCCTCAAAAGTGCCGATCAGTTCCACCCAACCAGCTAAAATAGAACTCAGCAGACAAGGAAAAGCCCGGGGAACAACTCCCACGGGCTTTCTCTTTTATTATCTAGATCTTACGAATAAACCTCATGTTTTGAAGATTTTACAAAATCAGTCCAACGCTAAACCTTTATTTATGAGGATTTTGCGAAAATACATAGAGGAGGGGGTTAAGGCAACACCAGCACCTCCACCCCACTGGCCGCACCTGCATTGCGGTACACACTCTCCGTCGCCTTCACGAACTGCTCCGGCTTCACCTGCGGAATATCCACGAACGTCTGCGGATTGCGATCCACCAGCGGGAACCAGGAGCTCTGCACCTGCACCATGATCCTATGCCCCACGCGGAACGTATGGTTCACGTCCGGCATCTCGCCGTTCACCTCCGTCATCTTCCCCGGCACAAGCGGCGTCGGCTTCTCCCAGCTATCGCGGAACTTCGCCCGCATCGGCTCGCCGCGAACCAGTTGCTGATAGCCGCCCATAACCACCGGGGCTGCGCCGACAATCCGCTTATTCCCACTCGACATTCCCTCCGGCGCCGGATAGTCATACGGATACACATCGATCAGCTTCACCACAAAGTCCGCGTCCGTCCCGGTCGAGGCGATCTTCAACCTCGGCTTCACCGGCCCCACAATCGTCACGTCCTGGGTTAGCGGCTCCGATTCATAGACCAGCACGTCCGACCGCGTCGACGCGAACCTCTGGTCATCATCCATATAGCGCTGCGGAACCGTGTCCGTCGGATAACCGACAAACGGCACCGGATGTGCCGGGTCGCTCACATACTGATCAACCCCTGCCTTCTCCGCCGGAGCATCGAAGCTCAACCCGCCATTCGCCCTGAAGTAAAGCGTCTTCGCCTCAGCTTGTTTTGGAGGCCACGCTTCATACTTCTTCCACACATTCGTTCCTGTCTCGAAGACATAAGCCTTTGGCAGCGCAGGCTCGGGCTTGTCCTTTAAGTAGTGCTCAAAAAACGGCAACTCTATCTGTGAACGATAAAACAGCGACGTCTTCGCATTGAAGACAACATCGCCCAACCGATCGCCGTCCGTGCGCGACCATCCACCATGCGTCCACGGCCCCACTACCAACGTGTTGCTGTTGCCCGGATTGAACTTATCGATCGCATGAAACGTCTTGAACGGCCCTGAAAGGTCCTCGGCGTCGAACCAGCCACCCACCTCCATCGTCGCCGCATGAACGTTCTTCATGTGCCGCGAGAGGTCGCGCTTCTGCCAGTAGTCGTCATACGTCGTATGAATCAGTTGGTCGTGAAACAACCAGTTTTTGCCGTCCAGGTACTCTCTGCCCGTGTCGAGATTCCCTGTCGGCCCCGCCCCCAGCAACGTCGCATAGGTATCAGGGTTCTCGGTTCGGGAAGCGCCACCGCGAGACCCTCCGCCCCCTGCCGTCGGAATCACTGGATTCTTCTGCGGAAAGAACCCGCGATAGAACCCATAGTTCGCGCTCAGCATGAACCCGCCGCCGTGATAGCCGTCATCGTTGAAAAACAAATCCGTCATCGGCGCCTGCGGACTCGCCGCCTTGATCGCCGGGTGCGAATCGATGATGCTCGCCGACGTATAGAACCCCGGATAACTGATCCCTGTAATTCCCACCTTACCGTTATTGTTCGGCACATTCTTCAGCAGGAACTCCACCGTGTCGTACATGTCGCTCGACTCATCTACATCCTTCGACGACTTCTTATCATCGATGTGTGGATTCATCTCCAAAAACACGCCCTCGCTCCCGTAGCGTCCGCGCGCGTCCTCGCACACAAAGATGTACCCCGACTCCATCAGCTCCGCACTCGGCCCCACCCGCGCGGGAAACTTGTCCACGCCATACGGTCCGCAGCTATACGGTGTCTTCGTCATCAAAAACGGATAGGGCCCCGCATCTTTGAACGCTCCCGGCTTCGGCACGTAGACTGCGGCGAACATCTTCGCCCCGTCCCGCATCGGAATGCGGTATTCATACTTCGCAAAGTGCGTCCTCACAAAGTCATCTGGCTCGCCGGATAACTGTGCCTGTGCATATCCCGTGACCAGAAAAACCAGTCCAATCGCAAAGTGAAACCCTCTCTTCATCATTTGCCTCGCAAAAGAAATCGGTTGCAAAAAAATGGTTATAGGAGCCGCCATCTACCCTACACCGAATCGCCATCCGGCTTGCCCGTATCGCCGGATAAATCTATCTTGGCTTTATGGATCAAGGACTCTGGATCACCGTAGACCGCTACCTCTCTGACACCCTGCTTCCCCCCGACCACCAGATGGAGAACGCGCTCGAGGCCAACGCCTGCGCAGGCCTTCCGGCAATCGACGTCGCACCCAACCAGGGCAAGATGCTCAACCTCATCGCCCGCGTCCAGGGCTCGCGCCGCATCCTTGAGATCGGTACGCTCGGCGGCTACTCCACCATTTGGCTCGCTCGCGCACTTCCAGCCGACGGCAAGCTCATCACCCTCGAGCTCGACCCCAAACACGCCACCGTCGCCGCAGCCAACATGCAGCGAACCGGGCTTGCATCCCTCGTCGACATCCGCGTCGGCCCGGCGGTCGAATCGCTCGAAAAGCTGCACGCTGAAAACGCCGGCCCCTTCGACTTCGTCTTCCTCGACGCCGACAAGCCCAACTACCCCGTCTACCTCGATTGGGCCGTCAAACTCTCGCGGCCCGGCACCGTCATCCTCACCGACAACGTCGTCCGCGAGGGAGCCATCGTCGACAAGAACAATGCGGACGAGCGCGTCCAGGGCACACGGGCCTTTCTCGAAAAACTAGGCAACCACCCGCGCCTCGACGCTACCGCCATCCAGACCGTAGGCAGCAAAGGCTACGACGGCTTCGCCCTCGCCGTCGTCAAACCGTAACCAACCTATTGTCCTCGGCTAAGGAAAAAGTGTCATCCTGAGCTACGCCTCTCGCAGCCTCATCGCGAGAGGCGTAGTCGAAGGACCTGCGTTTATACCCTTCCCACTGGCAAATAGCCCAGGGAAACTTCAGGTCAGATCGTCCGTATCGAACGCAGGCCGTTTCCGCCCAAGCGCCGAGACATCGTGCGCTCCGCCCACCAGGCCCTTCACCACCTCGTCGATATCGTCGACATCAGCTGAAGCCACCATCCGCGCAGGAGCATCCGCCAGCTTCACGCTCTCCAGCAGCACCGTCGCATGGGCCACGGCCACATGATCCTGGTTCAACCCTTCTGGTGTCTTGGCTTTGATGCCAACCTCGCCCGGCTTCACACCCAGCAGCTCTGCCACCCGCTCGCGCAACTCGCCGGCGATCGGGACGATCTTCGGCTTCGCCATCACCAGAACCGTGTCGATATTCACGATCTTGTATCCGGCCGTCGCCACCTCTTCGAGCGCCGTCTGCAAAAAGATGTGCGACGCTGCCCCCTTCCACCGCGGATCGCTCGGCGGAAAGAACGTCCCAATATCGCCCGCCGAGACCGCGCCCAGCAGCGCATCCGTTATCGCGTGTAGCAGCACATCGCCGTCCGAGTGACCGGCAAGCCCTTCAGGGTGTTCAATCGCAAGACCGCCAATCACCAGTGGAACCCCCGGCTTGAACGCGTGCGAGTCGAACCCGTAACCGATTCTCATGCTCATAGCGCACCTGCCCCGGCAGTCTGCTTCAGGTAGAACTCAGCCAACTCGATATCACCGGGCTGCGTAATCTTGAAGTTCCGCGCCGACCCAGGCACGACAGCAACCTCAATCCCGGCGCGTTCCAGCAGGCTTGCCTCATCTGTTCCCGCAAACTCGTCGGCCTCCGCCTCAGCGAACGCATGACGCAGCAGCCCGAACCGCGCTCCCTGCGGCGTCTGCGCCAGCACCACACGCTCTCGCGGAACGGTCGCTGTAATGATGGCGCCATCGGCCGTACGCTCCACCTGCTTGATCGTGTCCACCGCCGGCAGTCCTACGATGGCCGCCCCGTGGTGCACCACCGCTTCAATCGTCCGCTCAATTGTCGCTGCATCGATCAGCGGACGCACCGCGTCATGCACCAGCACCACGTCGTCGTCGTCGCACTCCAGCGCCAGCAGAGCGTTGGCAACCGATCCCTGCCGGTTGTCTCCGCCCTCCACCATGTGGACGCGCGGCCCCAGCTTGAACTCGCGGATCTGCGCTTCCACACGCTCCCGCTCCGCGCCACGAACTGCCAGACACACAGCGTCGATACTCGGTACCTGAAGAAAAGCCTTCACCGTGCGCACCAGCACCGGAACGCCGCCAACACTCAGAAACTGCTTCGGCGCGGCTGCATGGTTGGCAGCCGCCATACGCGTGCCAATACCGGCCGCAGGAATAATGACAAAAACTCGCATAACCTGCGAAGTATACAAGATATAGCTGGCAATTCCTCAGTTCGGCCGTCTGGCGAACCCACTCCCAAAACAATCTCTGCGCCGCCAACTAATATAGAAGCGCCATGCCCTCTGCACTTCCCTTCAACCGTGACCACATCAATCCCGGCGATCGCATCTGCGTCGCCGTCTCCGGCGGAGCTGACTCCGTCGCCCTTCTTCTCGCTGTCCACGAAGCGAACTCCGCAAAGCGCGACGCTCTCGGCGCAGGCATCTCCGCTGTCCACGTCCATCACGGCATCCGCACCGCCGCCGAATCCGGCGCCGATCTCACCTTTGTACAGGACCTCTGCATCCAGCTCGACGTTCCACTACACATCCACCGCGCCGATGTGCCGACCCGCGCCACCGAAAACCGCGAGACGCTCGAAGAAGCCGCCCGCGAGGTCCGCTACGCCTTCTTCCGCACACTCATCGCCTCCGGCCACGCCGACTCCATCCTCACCGCCCACACCCTCGACGACCAGGCCGAGACCGTCCTGATGAAGCTCCTCCGCGGAGCCTGGACCGAGGGACTCTCCGCCATCCACCCCATCGTCGCAGTCCACGAACCGGGCCAGCGTTCCGGCAAGATCCTCCGCCCCCTCCTCGCCACACGCCGCTCCGAGATCGAGTCCTACCTCCGCTCCCGCAACCAGCCCTGGCAGACCGACTCGACCAACGCCGACACCGCCTACACCCGCAACCGAATCCGCCACGAACTCCTCCCCCAGCTCCGCACCTTCAATCCTTCTATTGACCAGACGCTCGCCAACCTCGCCGAGATCGCTCGCGAAGAAGAGTCCCGCTGGCAGGCCGAACTCAGCCGCCTACTTCCCCAAATTCTCCTTCCCGGCAAACCCGTCCGCGGAGGAGGCCGAGCCGTATCAACATCATCCGGAACAAGCTCCATCTCCATCGAGATCGAGCGCCTCCGCTCCCTCGACCCCGCCCTCCGCCTCCGGGTCCTCCGCGCCGCCGCCCGCCAGCTCGGCTCGCGTATCAGCTTCGACGACACTACCCGCCTGCTCGCCCTCGGCGGATTCGCCAACCTGCCCACGGTAGCCGCCCGCACCGGAGCCTCCGTCCACCTTGCCGCCGGTCTGCGCGCCGAACGCTCCGCCCGCGAACTCCGCCTTAGCCGTGAATCGTCCTGAGAAGGACAAAAAAACTCACCCCTTAGTTGCAGCATCATTTGCCCTTCCTGCTACTGAATCCAGCGGGCAAAGAGTAGAATCTAAACACTGACGGGGGCAGGGGCGCTCCCGCGGCGGCATTATTCTGCCGGCTCCCCGCGGAACCATTCCTTTCTCCCCGCCGTCTAATCGATGTAGGCTTTTATCTACGGGCTTTCGCCGAGAAAAGTCCGGGGCTATCGTCCAGTTCCAATTGGCCGACTAGACCGGAAAATGAGGAACACGCTTTGAACTCGACCGTCAAACAAATCCTGATCTGGGTCTTCATGATCACCTGCGTGGTCTTCCTGTGGCAGTTCGTCGTCAAGGGTACCGGTGCAGGACAGGAAAAGAACATCTCGCTGACCCAGTTGCTCAACGACGCCGACCAGGGCAAGATCTCCGAGGTCACCGTCAACGGTTCCGAGGTCACCGGCCACTATCGCGACGACAAGAACCAGTTCCACACCACCATTCCGGCCAACTATCCGGACATGTACAAGACGCTGCGCGACCACGGCGTCAACATCACGATCAAGGATCAGAACTCGAACGCATGGCTTGGCTTCCTCATCCAGCTTGCTCCGTTCGCGCTTCTCCTCGGTCTCTGGTTCTTCCTCCTGCGCCAGATGCAGTCCGGCGGCAACAAGGCGATGAGCTTCGGCAAATCGCGCGCCCGCCTGCTCTCGATGCAGCAGAAGAAGATCACCTTCAAGGACGTCGCCGGTGTTGACGAGGCCAAGGAAGAGCTCAAGGAGATCATCGAGTTCCTCCGCGAGGCCCAGAAATTCCAGCGCCTCGGCGGCCGCATCCCTAAGGGTGTTCTGCTCGTCGGGCCTCCTGGAACCGGCAAGACGCTGCTCGCCCGCGCAGTAGCGGGCGAAGCCAATGTTCCGTTCTTCTCCATCTCCGGCTCCGACTTCGTCGAGATGTTCGTCGGCGTCGGCGCATCGCGCGTCCGCGACCTCTTCGAGCAGGGCAAGAAAAACGCCCCCTGCATCATCTTCATCGACGAGATCGACGCTGTCGGCCGTCACCGTGGCGCTGGCCTCGGCGGCGGACACGACGAGCGCGAGCAGACCCTCAACCAGCTCCTCGTCGAGATGGACGGCTTCGAGTCCAACGACGGAGTCATCCTCGTCGCCGCCACCAACCGGCCCGACGTTCTTGACCCCGCGCTCCTCCGCCCCGGCCGTTTCGACCGTCGCGTCATCGTCGACCGCCCCGACATCCGTGGCCGCGAAGAGGTGCTAAAGGTTCACTCCAAGAAGGTCCCCATGGCCGAGGACGTCGATCTCAACGTGCTGGCTCGTGGAACCCCGGGCTTCTCCGGAGCCGACCTCGCCAACATGGTCAACGAGGCCGCCCTCACCGCCGCCCGCTACAACCGCAAGGCCGTCCACATGTACGACTTTGAGGTTGCCAAGGACAAGGTGATGATGGGTGCCGAGCGCAAGTCGATGCTCCTCACCGACGAAGAGAAGAAGGTCACCGCCTATCACGAGGCCGGCCACACCCTCGTCTCCGCGCTGCGTGAGCACTCCGACCCGCTCCACAAGGTCACCATCATCCCGCGCGGCATGGCCCTCGGCGTCACCGTCTACCTCCCCGAGGAAGACCAGCACACCGTCACCAAGGAGTACCTCGAGACGCGCCTCGCCACCCTCATGGGCGGCCGTTGCGCCGAAGAGATATTCCTCGGCAAGATGACCACCGGAGCCGGCAACGACATCGAGCGCATCACCGACCTCGCCCGCAAGATGGTCTGCGAGTTCGGTATGTCCAAGCTCGGCCCCATGACCTTTGGCAAAAAGGAGGAGCAGATCTTCCTCGGACGCGAGATCGCACAGCACCGCGACTTCTCCGACGAGACTGCCCGCCAGATCGACGCCGAGGTTCGCACCTTCGTCGACGTCGCCTACCAGTCGGCGTACAACCTGCTCAACACGAACCAGGACATCATGCACCGGCTCGCCGCTGCCCTGCTCGAGCGCGAGACCCTCGACGCCCACGAGATCAAGTTGATCATCGAAGGCAAGGACCTCCCGCCTATGAAGTCTGCGCTTGCGGCCGTCGATCCCGGCGCGGGCGGAGAGGCCCAGAAGATCCTCAAGCCCGACACCGGCCGCAAGCCCGGCTTCGGCGAGGGCCAGCCTTCTCCGGCATAACGTCCAGCTAGCCAACAAGCAAAAAGGAGAACCGTATATCGGTTCTCCTTTTGTTTTGCCATTGTTTCTCTCGACCCGGTGTTATGTCTTTGATAGCCTGAGCACTATCGTCCTCGCTATCACCCGAAGATGGTTTCTCCACAAACTGCTTTTTCGAGGCCTCCTGGATGCACGGCAAGCGAAATTTTGGCTTAGACCTCGCCCGTGCCACCGCCATCTCGATGGTGTACCTGTCCCACGGAATTACTGTCTTTCATTCCCTCGGAATTGGAGTCGATCTCTTCTTCGTCCTGTCAGGTTTCCTGATCGGTAGAATTTACTTCCGATCTCAAGCACAACCTGACTTCTCTTTCTGGCGCTTCTGGCAGGCACGATGGTGGAGAACTCTTCCGCCTTACTACGCTGCCATCGGCGTCTTTCTACTCCTCAACCTCGCCTTTCCATCCCAGCCCCGCCCAATCCCTTGGTATTACCTCTTCTTCCTGCAGAACTACCTCGGCGTGCGCGACATGGGCGTCACCTGGAGCCTCTGCGTCGAGGAGCATTTTTACCTGGCTCTACCCATTCTCGGCTGGCTCGCTATCCGATATCTCGGACGGCAGCGGCTTATTTGGGTTCTCCCCCTGCTGGCACTGTTCCCACAACTTTTTCGGCTCACAGCCATCCTCACCACCGGGTTGCCGGCCGACTGGTATTGGATCACCCACTTCCATTCCGAAGGCCTCGTACTTGGAGTCTTCCTTGCCTATCTCTTCGTGGACCACCCAAAGCTGTGGGGGCGCATCCGGCCCATCGCCCTCGGCCTCTCTCTCATTCCCGTCGTTCTCCTCATCGCCCTGAGCATTCACTACACCCCCAGCCTCAAGCTGCATGGAGGAATCTTCCTCTACTACGCCCTCGGCTTCGCAGGATGGGTCCGCGTCGCCTACGACATCCAATGGGCGCCGAAAAGCATGGCCGCCAACCTCGTCAAAAAATCCATCCACGGTCTCGCGCTCTGTTCCTACAGCGTCTACCTGCTGCACACCGCCTTCTTCACCGACATGCGCCTGCTCATCGCTAACTGGAATCGCGGTGCAGCTAAATCCATCTTCATCCTTCTCTCCAGTTTTCTCATGTGCGTTATCTTCTACTTCCTGGTGGAGCGCCCCACCATCATCTGGCGCGATCGATCTCTACGTAAGAGGAAAAAAGCCGCTGCTCCGAATTCCCCGGCCGCACGTGTGGAGACCGTGTAACACGAAGCCTGCCAACGCGACGGACCTTCTTTTGCAAAGCTTCTTCCCGCATCAGGAAACCAGCATCTGTCACAGTGGCTACTCTCGTCCATACCTCGCAATGCGACAATAGAATCACCTCGCATGAAGCTTCAAGCCGCCATCCTCCTCACTCTCTCGATGCCCCTCACCGGCTGCGGATACCACACGGCCGGCACCGCGACGCACATCCCCACGAACGTCCGTACGCTCTCCGTACCCATCTTCGCCACCCGCGTACAGGCGTACCACACTGAGATGGCGTTCACCCAGGCCGTCGTCCGCGAGCTCAACACCCGCACCAAATACCGCATCGTCAACAACGACTCCCCCGACGCCGACGCCACCCTCACCGGCACCATCCTCTCCCAGACCATCACTCCGCTCACCTACGACGCCACCACCGGCCAGTCCTCCAGCTACCTCGTCGCCGTCACCGCCAGAGTCGTGCTCACCGCCAGCGACGGCCACGTCCTCTACCGCAACAACGCCATCACCTTCCGCGAGCAGTACCAGTCCACCCAGGACCTCAGCAACTTTATCCAGGAAGGTTCCCCCGCCATCAATCGCATGTCTCGGGACTTCGCCCAGATGCTCGTAAGCGATATGCTGGAGTCGTTCTGATGGCCACGTCCCTGCGCAGCTTCGCCTCCACCGACCGGTTTATCAGCGAGATCACCTCGCCGTCCCTCCGTCCCGGCTACATCCTCCTCGGCGACGAGATCTTCCTCTACGATCGCTGCCGCAAAGCCGTCCTCTCCACCCTCGTCCCCGAAGACTTCCGCGACTTCGCACTCCACGACCTCGACCTCGCCGAGACCAGCATCTTCGAGGCGCTCGACCGCGCCCAGACTCCCTCGCTCATGGCGCCCTTCCAGGTGCTCTTCATCCGCAATTTGAAGAGCCTCTACGGCCGCGGCTCGAAGAAGGAAGAGTTCGCCGCCATCGACGCTTACTTCCGCTCCCCCAATCCGCAGGCGCTCCTCATCTTTGTCGCCGACCACCTCCGCATCCCCACCGACCTGCGCAAGATGGACTACCAGGACAAGGAGCGCTTCGAGCGCATCCGCGAGACCCTCGGCGACTGGTGCGGCATCGTCGAGCTGGCCCGCGTCGACGAGAACGACGCCACCCGCTGGGTCACCGCCGCCGCCGAGGCGCGTGGAGTCCGCTTCGACCCCGACGCTGCCCGCGAACTCGTCGACTCACTCGGCGCCGACATGATGCTCGTCTCCAGCGAGTTCGAAAAGCTCCTCCTCTACGTCAGTGCCCCGCCCTCCATAGCGCCACAGGACCGGGTGCCCCATCTTCGCGACGGTCTCATCGTCGCTAAGGTAGGTGAAGCGCCACAGCCCTCAAGTGAACCCTCCCAAAATCAAAGTGTCATCCTGAGCGAAGCCCCTGAGCGAGCCGCAGGCGAGTCGAACGGGGCGGAGTCGAAGGACCTGCGGTTGTCTTCCCCCACCTCCATCGCCCGAAACCGTGTCACCCTCGGCGACGTAGAAACCATGGTCCTCGCCGCCAAGCAGCGCTCCCTCTACGAGCTCACCGACGCCATCTCGCAACGCGACCGCCCCCGCGCCCTCGCCCTCCTCCACGGCCTGCTCAACGCCTCCGACGGAGGCGAGGACGCCGCCATCGGCCACCTTTACATGCTCGCCCGCACCTTCCGCCAGATGATGATCATCCTCGAAAAGAACGTGCGCGACTCACGAGCCATCTGGCAGGCGCTCTGGCAGGGCTTCCGCATGCCGCCCTTCGCCGCCGACGACCTCATCCGCCAGGCCCGCCGCTACAAATCCCGCCGCGACCTCACCCGCGCCATCCGCCTCGTAGCCCGAGCCGACATAGAACTCCGCAGCTCCCCCGTAAGCAAAGTGCTCGTCTTAGAACGCCTCATCCTCGATCTCTGCGCCGAACCAAAACCGTCGCTCTTCGAACCCTCCTCAATGCAGTTCGCGATGGAACTTTAGCTAATGACCCTGAATGATCTTCTGGTTCGAGAACACGTTGACCTCGACAATGTCATCGTCTTAAGACACCGACCGTTTGAACCGGGCTTGGCTAGAGTTTTACCGTGGCTCGCGGCAGAACATCCGAAGATATTCAACGCCTACCAGCGCACTCAAGGCGCGGTCCTTGAGAGATCAATGTTGAAGTTGGCCAATAAATGCCACATCGCAAGCTTTCTTGCGTATGGTGCGGGCAAAGCTATCTTTGTCGGGTTGTATGTCGTAACCGATTCCCGTCCAATCACGTTAGAACAGTTCTGGAAGATTCCTGAATACCAACAGCTCAAGGAATATGGCATGCAAGGATTCACTGCCGCCGAAGGACGAGCCACCATCGAGCAGTTTGATCTGGAACCGCTGTCATTCCGATCCGAGTGGAAAGGCAAACTCATTATTGATTGGCCAGGAGGCGAACGCTCCTGGTGGCGTAGAGCTGAAAACAATATCTTTACCGTGAAGGCGATTTTAGAAAACAGCGCTTTTGACGAAGCGATGCCCAGATGGAACGACATCTCTCTAAGTTGGGAGGAACTCAAAGTTCTTCCATCGCGATGGAAACACAGTTTGCGTGAGTGGCGAGGCATCTACTACATCCATGATTCCTCAGATAACAAAGCATATGTAGGGTCAGCATCCGGATCAGAAAATCTTCTAGGAAGATGGCAGAATTACGCAGCATCCGGACACGGAACGAACAAGCTTCTCAGGCAGCGCGATCCTGCAAACTTTAAATTTTCAATCCTTGAGAGAGTTTCCCCAGACATGAGTTCGTCAGACATTGTTGCTCAAGAAAACTCGTGGAAGATCCGGCTCTCGACGCGGTATCCCTATGGCCTCAATGACAACTGACGATAAGCGAAAAGATGCCAGGAGCCCCACATCGACTCTCATGTGTGGGTTCATCGTCTGAAGGACGATCACCCTCCATCACAAACAAGTCACCGCATACTTCCGAATAGCCGCATCCTCTGTCACCAGTGCCAACCCTTCAGCCGTTGCTTGCGCTACCAGCATCCGGTCAAACGGATCTTTATGGTGCTGTGGAAGCGAAGCTGCCAACTCGCCGTGCTCCATCGTTATTGGCAGCTCAATAAACCCGAACCGTTGAGCCAGCAAACCAATCGAGTCAAGCAGAACCAATCGGCCTGTTGCGCGCTTGATGCCAAGTTCCCAACCCGTCACCGCACTCACAAAGATTTCATTACCAGGGTCACTGATCGCTTCGTGGTGGTCGCCTAACAGCTTGTTCGGGTCTCTATCCCACCACAATAAAACATGCGAATCCAGTAAAAGACGCACTGGTTAATATCCCCAATCCTTCAACTCTTCTTCGCTCATCGGCGCGTCAAAATCTGGGGCGATATAAGTAATTTCAAGCAGGTTCTGACCGCCTATCCGCCTCGCTCCAGTCTTCTTCTCGATCGGAACCAGCTTCAGCAGCGGCTTCCCTGACTTGGCGATCACGACCTCTTTCCCATGTGTCGCCTCATCCACCAGCTTCGAAAAGTGGGCCTTCGCCTCGTAGATGTTATAGGTTGCCATGGTCATATCCTAATCTGGTTAGTCAGGTTAGTCAATAATAAACCCAATGGATTCCTAAGTGTTCCGTCATTCTGAGCCGCAGGCGAAGAATCTCAGTAGTCTGTCTTTGTTGGCACGGACAAAACTACGGGGATTCTTCGCCTGCGGCTCAGAATGACGACTCAAGAAGCGAACTTTGCCTTCGGAGGATGCCCACAACTAATGTGTTGGTTCATCGTCCAAGAACGACCGTCTCACCCCGCATACTTCCACAAAATCACCCTCTCCTCCCGCGCCCCGAACCTGTCCGCCGCCGCCTCCGCCTCGGTGAACGGGAACATCCGCTCCCACTGCCGCACAAACTTCGGCGCGTGCCGCTTCACCAGCCGCTCAAACACGGGATTGCCGTAGATCAGGTAGACCTCGCGCGGCTCCTTCTCCACCGACCGCGACAACTGCTTCAGGCACTTCTTCAGCACTGGGGCCAGAAACGGGTTGTAGACATACACCACCAGCGGCCCCTCAGGATGCACAAACTCCGCCGCGTCCTGATTCACCGACTCGATCTCACGGCACCTCTTCCACGGAGCGTCGAAGATGGCGATGTTCGCCGTCGCCGCAGCGCTCAGCTCCGGCACAAACTCCACGCCAACGATCTTCTTGAACGGAAACCGCGACGCCAGCAGCAGCGCCCTCCCCTTGCCCGACCCCAGATCGATGAAGGTGTACCTCTCCCACTCCAACTCCAGCGCGCCAACCATCTGCGTCAGCAGCGATGGAGTCACCCCGTAGTAGGCCGTGTTCCATAGATCGTTCCGTTTGCCCGACGACAGGTCCGCTCCCCACAGCAGCCCGCTCGTGTCCGTCCCATACTCGTTATCGAAGGGATGTACTGCCCTGCCAAACCCACCCTTGGCCGCGACTGCGCTCTGCTCTGGAACCTCAATCAGCCCCAACCGCTGACCGGCCTTCTGCGCAACCGCTTTGCAGAAGCCCCAGGGGCCGCGATTCACCATCACCTGCAGAATCCTTCGGAGGAGTGTCCGAGCCATGCGGCGATTCTACGCGACACGCCCCATAATGGAAGGCAGCCCAAGCCCGGGAGGGGCGCAGACAGATGGAAGCAGCGACCGAAACATCGTGGAAGCAGATCACGCTCTATTTGCTGACCTTTGCCGTCCTCGTCGTCTGCGCGTTCATCCTGCAGCCATTCTTTTCGGCCATCGTAGGAGCAGTCGTTCTCGCGGTCGTAACCCAGCGTCCCTACCAATGGTTGGCAGCGAAAATAACCAACAGCAACTTCTGCGCCGCGATTGCGCTCGTCCTCATCCTGCTCGTCATCATCACGCCGGTCTACCTGCTCGCCCAGAGCCTTGCAGAACAGGCCGTCGACGTCGTCACCTCGCTGCGGAGCGATGCGACCCAGCAGAAGATCACCGACTACTTTATGCGACATCCTGCGCTCGCAGGTCCAATCAACATCATCACCGACTCGATCGATCTCGAAAACACGGTCCGGTCTGCGGCAGGGTTTGTCGGGACAAGGTTCGCAGGCTTTATTAGCCGCTCCTTCGGAGCGATCACGCAGATTGTCGTGATGCTCTTCGTTCTCTTCTTTCTCTACCGCGATCGCGATCTTGCTATCACCTTCGTCCGATCGCTGCTTCCGCTCCGTCCCGATGAGTCCGACCGCCTGGTGCAGCGCGTCGGCGACACCATCTACGCCACCGCGCTCGGCCGCCTTGCAATCGCTGCGGTGCAGGGCGTTCTTGCCGGTCTCTCGTACTGGGTGCTGGGCGTGCCCAACCATCTCTTCTGGGCCATCCTCACCGGGGTCATGGCGATGGTCCCCGCCTTCGGAGCCTTCCTTGTCTGGGTGCCGATTGCTCTCTACCTCGGGTTCAACGGCCACTGGGGCAAAGCCGCCCTGCTCGCCGCCTGGGGAGGAGGAGTCGTCAGCCTCATCGACAACTTCCTCTATCCCATCCTCATCGGGCCGCGGCTCCAGCAGCATACCGTCGCCGTGCTGATCTCCATCCTCGGAGGAATCGCCGTCTTCGGAGTCACGGGAATCGTGCTCGGCCCCGTTGCTTTTACATTGGCTTCGACTCTTCTCGAAATCTGGAAGACAAGAAATTCAGCCTCAGCTTCCACGCTTTAGCGTTGACCTGATCGGTTATCGAAACTGAATTCTGTTGAAGCTGAATCCTGTTATTGACAGCCACTTTGCGGAAGCGAAGACTTATCTGCGAAGGATTAAGCTGCCCATGAAGACCGAAAAACCGGAAAGCACCGTTATTACTTCGCCGCCGACGACCAACAAGCACCTCATCCGCTGGGTCGAAAAGATGGCCGACCTCACCCAACCGGACTCGATCCACTGGGTCGACGGCTCCAAGGCCGAGTACGATGCTCTCTGCCAGGGATTGATCGACGCCGGCACCTTCACCCGGCTCAACCAGAAGCTGTGGCCTGGGTGCTACTACGCCCGCTCCGCGCCAAACGACGTCGCGCGGGTCGAGGACCGCACCTTCATCTGCTCCCTCTCGAAGGACAATGCCGGCCCGACGAATAACTGGGAAGACCCCTTCGTCATGCGCCGCAAGCTCAAGCAGCTCTTCCGCGGCTCCATGCGCGGTCGCACCATGTACGTGATGCCCTTCTCCATGGGACCCGTCGGAGGCCCCATGTCGCAGATCGGCGTGCAGCTTACCGACTCCGCCTACGCCGTCGTGAACATGCGCATCATGGCGCGCATCGGCGCTCCGGTCTTCGCCGAGATCGACAAGGACATCAAGCGCGTCGTCCCCTGCATGCACTCCGTCGGCGCTCCGCTTGAGCCCGGCCAGCAGGACGTTCCCTGGCCCTGCAACGACGAGAAGTACATCGTCCACTTCCCGGAGACGCGCGAGATCTGGAGCTACGGCTCCGGCTACGGCGGCAACGCGCTGCTCGGCAAGAAGTGCTTCGCCCTGCGTATCGCCTCCAACATCGCCCGCGACGAAGGCTGGATGGCCGAGCACATGCTCATCCTCGGCGTCGAGTCGCCCACGCACGAGAAGACCTACGTCGCCGCAGCCTTCCCCTCTGCGTGCGGCAAGACCAACTTCGCCATGATGATTCCCCCGGCGGGCTTCGAGGGTTGGAAGATCTGGACCGTCGGCGACGACATCGCCTGGATCAAGCCCGATGCTACCGGCCAGCTTCGCGCCATCAACCCTGAGTACGGCTTCTTCGGGGTCGCTCCGGGAACCTCTGCGAAGACCAACCCCAATGCGATGGCTACTCTCGCAAAGAACACCATCTTCACCAACGTCGCGCTTACGCCCGATGGAGGAGTCTGGTGGGAAGGGATGACTGACCAGCCTCCCGCCGAATGTCTGGACTGGCGCGGAAACATGTGGACGCCGGAGATCGGCAAACAGACCGGTCGGCCCGCTTCGCATCTAAACGGCCGGTTCACCGCACCGGCCAGCCAGTGCCCGACGATCGATCCCGACTGGGAGGCGCCGCAGGGCGTCCCCATCTCCGCGATCATCTTCGGCGGCCGCCGCGCTACCACGATGCCGCTGATCTACCAGGCATTCAACTGGTCGGGAGGCGTCTACGCCGGAGCAACCATGGGTTCGGAGACCACCGCCGCCGCCGGTGGCGCTCAGGGCAAGGTCCGCCGCGACCCCATGGCCATGCTGCCTTTCTGCGGCTATCACATGGGCGACTACTTCCGGCACTGGATCAAGATGCAGCGCTCGCTCTCATCCACGCCGCGTGTCTTCCACGTCAACTGGTTCCGCAAGGACCAGAGCGGCCGCTTCCTATGGCCAGGATTCTCGGAGAACATGCGTGTGCTGAAGTGGATCGTCGACCGCGTCCGCGGCCGCGCCCAGGGCAAGGAGACGCCCATCGGCTGGACACCGCACTTTGAAGACATTCGCTGGGAGGGCATCACTCTGCCACGCGAGCGTCTGCGCGAGATCTTCGACGAATTGCAGACGGTCGACCGGACGGCCTGGCGTCGCGAGGTCATGGATCACGAAGAGCTCTTCCTCGCCCTGCACGACCACCTGCCTCCCGAGATGATCTACGAGCGGGAGCTGCTGATCTGCCGCCTATGAAATGAATGTCCACCCAGGTCCATATAAACAACTGCATGTAAAAGACTTAAACCTGACGACCGAGACGCGGGGGATAGCTGGGTGAACTGCTTGATTTCTCCCTTGCAAACTATTGACTCTGTGTTCGCTTCTAGCTATCTTTGTCAGGTGGCAGGACTCCCTTCGGGTTGAGTCGGTCATAACGAAGTCCACCCACTTCGTTGCTCTAAATGGAAAACCCACGCAACAGCCCCCACCGCGCTGCGTGGGTTTCCTTCTTTAACCTGGCATCCAGGCACGACTTGACGCGCGAGGGGGAACGCACTAACATAAGCAGAAATGGGATCGAAGCACATCGCGGTTAGCACTTGTTGTCCATGTTGTATGGGCACCTGTTGCTGCTGCGTCGGACTCTCCCTCTGCTAAGCACGAACCTATAGCTTAGAGAATCTTTGGAACCCACGTATCAGCGCTACCAAGCCTGCGTGGGTTTTGTTTTGCCCCTCAGGCGCCCTTCCAAACACATTGAACGCATCGAGAATTGAGGACCTGATGGCAACCCCGAATACCACACAGAGCCGTATCAACATCGACCTGATCGCTGTTGCAATCGCTTTGACCCTGGCCGCACTGATCCGTTTCAACGTCATTCCGCCGATCTCCTTCTAAGGTCCGAATGAATGTCCGCCCACACGGTTCCAGCTCCAACAGAAGTCTCTTCGCCTTCGCCGATTACGCGTTTTCTGCGCGTACTGCCAGGCATTGCACTCCTGTTTGGGATCGGGATTCTGGGCAAACTGCTTGAGCATACCGCCACATACCTCCGCACGACGCACTCCGCGATTCCCTTCCCGCATATTGAATATGTCCTATGGGCGATCCTGCTGGGGCTTGCCTTCGGAAACACGGTCGGCGTTCACCCCATCTTCCGCCCGGGCGTAGCTACTTACGAGCTTTGGCTGAAGCTCGGCATCGTCTTTGTGGGCGCACGCTTTCTTCTACAGGACATCCTCCACATCGGCGGCCTTGCGCTTGTGCTGGTCGCAGTCGAGCTGACGCTCTCGCTGTCGGTCATGCACCTGTTGGGACGCATCTTTCGCCTTCCCCCGAAGCTCACCAGCCTGCTCGCCATCGGCTCGAGCATCTGCGGCGTAACAGCCATCATGGCCGCGCGCGGGGCCATCGATCCGGAAGAAGAAGACACGGCCACCGCAATCGCCGCCATCCTTACGCTGGGGGCCATCGCTCTCTTCACCTTCCCCGCGATCGGGCACGCGCTCCACATGAGCCAGCAGGGCTACGGCGTCTGGGCCGGGCTCGCAGTCGACAACACCGCGGAGTCGCTCGTCACCGGCGCGCTCTACGGCGAAGAGGCGGGCCGCTGGACGGTACTCGCCAAGACAGCCCGTTCAGGCTTCATCGGTTTTGTTGTACTGGCATACGCCATTTATTGGTCCTCGCGCGGCCTTGCGCCCGACGTCGAGCACAAGGGCGTCTTTCTCTGGCGCAAGTTTCCGAAGTTCATCCTCGGCTTCATCGCGCTTGCGATCTTCGCAACTGCGGGATTCTTCTCCCACAGCCAACTGGCAAGCCTCGCGAACCTGTCGAAGTGGGCCTTCCTTCCCGCCTTCGCCGGCGTCGGCCTGCGCACCAACCTGCGCGACCTGACCGGGCAGGGCTGGCGTCCGTTAGTTGTCGGCATCCTCGGCGAGATCTTCATCGCGCTGATCACGCTGGGGCTCGTCTACTGGAGCTACAACCACGGAGTCGCGCGATGAACCGGCGCCTCCTCTCTTCATCGAACCGCTGTCGTTGTCGCCAGTAGCGCGAGAACCAGCACCCTCGTCTTTTCAACTCACATAAGACTCGCCTTGCGGGCGAGCGCTTCTCTTCACGCTTACGGAGACCTCTATGTATACCCCGCTGCATGTCCTGCTCCGCAGGTTCGCCCCTGCCTTCACCATTGTTGCGCTTCTCGGCTTTTTCGCTCTCACTCCTTCACGCGCGCAAGTCGTTGGAGGAACGCTTTCGGGCGTAGTCACCGATCCGACCGGCGCCACGCTCGCCAATGCGGCGGTACTGGTTCGCAATGAAGAGACCGGCACGGAGCGCCAACTGACAACGGGCACGGACGGCCGCTTCGCAGCGCCATCGATCCCCATCGGCAACTACATCATCACGGTCGCTCACGATGGCTTCTCTCCGCAGAAGCGTACCGATATCTCGCTGACCGTGGGCCAGAGCAAACAGATCGACATCCAACTGACCGTCGACGCCGTGCAGCAGCAGGTGAGCGTTGAGGACACGCCCGCCGTCGTGAACCTCTCGACACAGCAGACCTCGGGACTGATCGACGAGCGTCAGATCAAGCAGCTTCCGCTCAACGGCCGCAGCTACGACCAGCTCATCACGCTCAATCCCGGCGTCGTAAACTATACAGGCCAGCGCTCAGGCTCCATCGGAACTTCAAACTCCTCGGTCGGCAATATGTTTGCAATCTCGGGCCGCCGGCCACAGGATAATCTCTTCCTCCTCAACGGCATCGAGTACACCGGCGCATCGCTGATCAACGTCACTCCCGGCGGCACCAGCGGACAGTTGCTAGGCGTCGACGCCGTGCGCGAGTTCAACGTCGTCACCGACACCTACTCGGCCAGCTACGGCAAGCGGCAGGGCGCGCAGATATCGATCGTCACGGCATCGGGCACGAACCATCTCCATGGCTCGGTCTATGAGTTCCTGCGCAACTCCAAGCTCGACGCTCGAAATTACTTCGACCAGGCGAAGATTCCAGAGTTCCAACGGAACAACTTCGGCGGCTCACTGGGCGGTCCCATACGCCGCGACAAGCTCTTCCTCTTCGCCAACTATGAGGGCTATCGCCAAAACCTCGGCCTCTCCAACGTCACCTTCGTTCCGGACACGCAGGCACGGCAGGGGTTCCTGCCCGATCCGGCGAACCCTACAGGGCCGCGTAAAAACTATGGTGTTGCGGGCGGTATCGCACCGCTGTTCAACCTGTGGCCCACGCAGAACGGCCCCGCACTGCTGGACGCGAAGGGCAACCAGACCGGCATCGGCCTCGCCTACTCTAACCCGATGCAGCATATCCGCGAAGACTTCGGCACAACGCGCTTCGACTACAACCTGACGCCGAAGGACCTCTTCTTCGCCGTCTACACTGTCGACGACTCAACGGCTGACACGCCGACACAGAACCCACTTGCCTCGATCAACGAAGACCTGCGCGAACAGGTGGCCAGCCTGCAGGAGCAGCACGTCTTCTCTCCGAATCTGCTGAACACGGCGCGCTTCGGCTTCTCGCGCGCTTCGTTCTTCTTCCTCGGGTCGTCGTCTCCGCTCAACGGCGCAGCCGTGCCTGGCTGGGTCGCAGGCAAGCCTGTGGGAGCAATCGTCATCGCGGGATCGACTGCATCGAATGGATCGTCGCAGATCACTGGCGCAGGAGCGAACGTTGGGTCCAACAACTCCACGACGCGCAACCTCTTCACCTTCGACGATCACATCTTCTGGACGCGCGGCCGTCACCAGGTCGAGGCAGGAGGCTGGGTGCAGCGCCTGCAATCGAACGACAACCTCGCGCAGAATCAGTTTGGCCAGGCGTCCTTCGCATCGCTCACGACCTTCCTTCAAGGCACAGTGAAGACCTTCACCGTCGTTCCCGCACCGACGCGCCTGGGCTGGCGCTCGTGGCTGGGAGCGGCCTACCTTGAAGACACGATCCGTCTCACGCCCCGCATCGAGCTGCGCGCCGGTCTTCGCATCGAGTCGTCGAACGGCTTCAACGAAGCGCAGGGCCGCGCCGCCAACTACGGCTTTACCAACGGCGTGATCGATACAAATCCAACCGTCGGCAACTCCGTGCTCTCGGAGAACCGCGCGAAGTTTCTTCCCGCGCCACGCGTAGGCATCGCGTGGGACGTTCGCGGCAACGGCAAGACCAGCCTGCGCGCAGGCTTCGGTCTGCACTACTCGCTGCTCGACAACCTGAACTACCGCCCTGACCAGGCTGCGCCGTTCAACACGACGCTGTCGTTGTCGAACGTCGCAGTATCGAGCCTCAATATCACCCCATCGACGCAGCCTTCGGCCGGAACGCTGATCTCACCATCGACCGTACAGCCCGACCTCGCCACTCCGACCGTCGCATCGTGGAGCCTGCACATCGAGCAGCAGATCGCCCCGAATACATCTCTAACGCTGGGCTACATCGGCTCGCACGGCTACAACCAGATCCTCTCCGCCGACTTGAACGAACCGGCTGCGACCGTCGTCAACGGAAGGATCTACTACCCGACGACAATCAAGCTGAACCCCGCTGTGGCAAATACAACCTCGTGGATCTCGCGCGGCTACAGCAACTACAACGGCCTTGTCGTCGATGTGCGCCGCAGCTTGTCGCGCGGCCTGCAGATACGCGGCAACTATACCTTCTCGAAGAACCTCGACAACGGCTCCGCATGGAACACCAGCGTCAGCGCCAATACACCCGCGTTCGTCTCGTATCCCTACGATCCGAGCATCGACTACGGCCGTGCGGCTACGGACATTCGCCACCTGCTCGCAATCAATGGCAGCTACGATCTCCCCTTCGGCACAGGTCACCTCATCGGAGCAAATCTTCATGGCATCGCAAACCGCGCCGTCAGCGGGTGGACGCTGAGCAGCATCGTCGGCCTCCAGTCCGGCTTCCCCTTCTCACCGCAACTCGGCTATAACCCAACCGGGTCCGGCGATACGCGCAATCCCGTGCGGCCCGACATCAATCCAGACTTCCACGGCAATCTTTATCCACGGACGACACAACAATTCTTCAACCCCGCAGCCTTCCTTGCGCCCGCATATGGCACGGTGGGCAATCTGGGCCGCGACACACTCACCGGGCCCGGCCTTGCCAACGTGGACATCTCCCTGCTCAAGTCGACGCAGGTCTCCGAACGCATCCGCGCGCAGTTCCGCGCCGAGTTCTTCAATGCGCTCAACCGTGCGAACTTCGCTACGCCTAACCCAGTTGTCTTCAGCTCCGGGCCCACACAGGGCACGGCTGCAAACCAGACCGCGGCCGTCGTCGCCAGCCCCACCGCTGGAGTCATCACAGCCACCGCAACCACTTCACGCCAGATTCAGTTCGGACTCAAGCTGCTCTTCTAATCTCAACGCCTAACCCAACATCGCTTCCCTCTTCCTCGCGCTGGTCTCGTAGACTGAGATCAGCGCGATGCCTTTTGAGACCCCCAACACGGCCCCGCTCGTCGAAGCAGCCAGTCCGACACCCAGTGGATTCGCGCCACTTCGCATACGGCTCTTTCGAGACCGCTGGATCGCTTCGACAGTCTCGTCCGTAGGCACATGGATGCAGGACACAGCCGGCACATGGCTGATGACCTCGCTCACGGCCTCTCCGCTGTTGATCGCGCTGATGCAGACCGCGGCCTCGCTGCCCGTGCTTCTGCTCGGCCTTCTCGCGGGCGCAACCGCGGACATCTTCGACCGCCGCAAGCTGCTCATCTTCTGGCAGGCATGGATGCTGGGCTCGGTGGCGTTCCTGGCCGTACTCACCTTCTTCGGGCACATCTCGCCGTGGGCACTGCTGGCCTTCACCTTCCTGCTCAACATCGGTTCGGCGATGAACAATCCCGCGTGGCAGGCCATCATTCCGGAGCTTGTGCCGCGCGAGCTTATCCCCGACACGGTTGCACTCAACTCCGCCTCAAACAATCTTGCCCGCGCCGTCGGTCCCGCGCTCGGCGGCCTGATGGTGGCGGGCTTCGCCAATGTCTTCATGGGCGCGGGCTCCGTCTTTCTGCTCAACGCGCTGTCGTTCGCCGGAGTGATCTGGGTCCTCTACAACTGGAAGAGCACTCCGTTGTTCAAGTCGGCGCTTCCGTCGGAGCGCATCGCCGGCTCCATCATGACGGGCCTGCGCTACGTACGCTATGCTCCGGAGCTGAAGGCCTCGCTCGTGCGCACCTTCACCTTCGCCTTTTTCGTCTCCGCCATCTGGGCGCTGCTGGCCGTCGTTGCCAGGCAGGACATGAACGAAGGAGCCATCGGTTATGGCATCCTCAACGGTTCGCTTGGCCTCGGCGCAGTGATTGCAGCAACGCAGTTACCGAAGATACGACGCCGCTTCTCCGCCGACCAGATCATCGCAGCGAGCACGTTCTACGACGTCATCACGCTGCTTGTGCTGGCCTACGCGCATAAGCCCTGGGTGATTATTCCCGCCCTTCTCGTCTCGGGCTTCGCGTGGACCAGCACCATGTCCATGCTGAATACTTCGATACAACTCTCGGTGCCCGCATGGGTGCAGGCCCGCGCGCTCGGGACCTACCTGATGACCTTCCAGGGCGGCATGGCCTTTGGTTCTCTTACATGGGGGTTCGTCGCCGAACACACCTCGACGCCGATCGCGCTGACAGTATCAGCGTGCGGGCTTGCCCTCACGTATCCGATGATCCGGCGCTTTCATGTATTGCGCGGCCCGCTGCCCGACCACACACCGCTCCGCTCGTCGCGCCCTGCGCCGCAGCCTGCTCCCTTCCCGCTCGTCGACACACAGCAGGCCGATGATCCTGTCCACGCCGGCCCTGTGCGCATCTCCATCGACTATCGCATCCCAGCAGAGAACTACGCCGAGTTCACCCACGCCATCCACCAGCTCCGCGGCGTCCGGCTTCGCGACGGCGCCATCCGCTGGGGCATCTACCGCGACGCAATCGATCCCGAGCGACTCAACGAGACCTTCCTCATGGAGTCGTGGCTGGACTATCTTCGTTCGCGTGAGCGCATCACCGCGGCTGATGAAGCCATTCGCGCCCGTGTCCGCGCCCTGCACAAGGGAGATGCGCCGCCGGTGATCTCCTATCAGATCTACGCAAGAGAGATCACGCCGCACGATCCGCAATCGAACCTGTAACCTCATGCCTCATCGCCAGCCGTCACAAAACGGATTGCCGGAACATTCGTCCATCTATAGTAGGCAAAGATGCGCCTTCTGAAGACACTCTCATCACTGACCTTCTGTGCAACCCTGACCTTTGCACAAACTGCGTCCAATGTACCGGAGCCGGCAGAACGTCCTCTTCCTGACATCACGGCGCTGATGCACGAGGTCGAAGAGCACCAGCACGCCGCAGAGACGATTCAGAAGGACTACATCTTTCACGAAGTCATCACACAGCAAGCAACGAAAGGCAAGACTGAAAGCCGTGAGTTCGACGTCTTCTGGCTCCATGGAGTCGAAGTCCATAAGATGACGCGCAAGAACGGACGCGATCTAACCGACGACGAGAAGAAGAAGGAAGACGAGCGGATCGACAAAGCGGTCGCAAAAGCGAAGGACCGCAAGAGTCATGCCGATGCCAAGGGCCAGGAGACAGACTCACAAGGACACGAGGAGATTACCGTCTCCAGATTTCTCGCACTCGGCAGCTTTACCAATCCGAGACGTCTTCAGGTCAGCGGGCGAGACACGATTGCTGTCGACTACACAGGAGATCCAAAGGCAAAGACGCGCAACCGGGCGGAGGATGTCGTTCGCACCCTTACTGGCACAATCTGGATAGACGAGCAGGATCGAGTCATCTCACGGCTCGAAGGACACTTCGCCGGTAACTACAAGATCGGCGGCGGATTAGTCATGAGCATCAAGAAGGACACCAGCTTCTCCATGCAGCAGAAGAAGATCAACGGCGAGGTATGGCTCCCCGCCCAGGCTGAAGGACATGGCGCCGCGCGCGTCCTGCTCTTCGTCAACTTCGACGGCTCCGTCCACTTCGCCTTCTCCGACTACCGTAAGTTCAAAACAACCTCGACCATTCTTCCCGGAGTGAGCACGGTGAGCGATTCAGCTCCTGATGCAACCGCATCGCCCAACACACCGGAAAAGACCTCAGCCGCTCCGCAGTAGAACTGCTATCCGGCCTTCACAAACTCAACCCTGCGGTTATTGGCCTTGCCTTCGGCCGTTGCGTTGTCGGCCATAGGCTTCGTATCGCCGTAGCCCTTTGCTGTAAGCCTTGAGGCGTCAATACCCATTGCCGTGAGTTGCGCCTTCACCACATCGGCACGCTGTTGCGACAGAGCCAGGTTATGCGGCGACGATCCCGTATTGTCCGTGTGCCCATCGATCTCGAACTTCAGATCAGGATTATCCGTCATGATGCGCTTGATCTGGTTCAGCGTTCCCATGCTCTCCGGGCGCAGCGTGGCCTTGTCGATATCGAAGTTGATGCCGTGCGTTACGATCTTCGCGTCGGTAAACTTCTGACCGACCATATTCATACCACCGCCTGAAGCGATCCGCATGGTATGGAAGATAAGTGGGGCCTCCTGCGAGCCGATGCCACCCATCTTCAGCGAGAGCGGCGTGAAGTGCATATCCGGAACCATCAACACGCGGTACTGGTCGACATAAACCTTCAGTTGGTGGTTCTTTACCGCAAGCGCGATATGGTGCCAATGCCCCTTGTAGTTGTCGCTTCCGATCGCCACTGGAAGGTTCCCGTTCAAATTGACTTCGCTCGATGAGAAATCCGCCGAGTCTGCGCCGATGGAAAGCGACGCGGACTCGTCGCCATTGTCAAAAAACACCATCAGCGGATACGAATCGGCGAGAAAGAACGTGTCGTACTCAACCGTGAACTGCGGTCCAAGATAATTCTTGGTCTTGACTCGCGGACTGACCTGAACATAATTTCCGTCAGTGAGCAGGAAAGAGGAATACCCCTGTTGCTTGTTCACGACAGCCTGCCCCTTGACCAGTTCCCACTGCTCGGGAAACTCTCCATCCTGCGTGGAGACAAAGTCGTCTGCAAAGAGAATCGTATCGCCGGGCGTGAAGTCGTAGTTCTGATAGACCTTCACAAGCGCGGCGGGCGATTGCGTCGTTTGCGGCGTATCTCCAGACGCAGCAGATGCGTCCGGCGTCGGTGCACTATTACCTGCGGGTTTAGAAGCGGGCTTTGCCGTGGAGCTTGCCCCACCCTCCGCCGTGTCCATTCCCTTGTCCATCGTGTCGCTCGTCTTTGTATCGATGCGCTGGACCTTGTCCTTCGCCGATTGCTTGATGCGGTCGAAGACGCCCTGCGCGGATGCTGGAATCGTCATCGCAATCACGATGGCAAAAACGATTTTCGTAGTCATTGGACTTTTCTCCCTTGCATGTTCTTTCGTGCGAGAGGCCCCCTCATGGCACAAAGTTTCCTGCATGAGCAGATTTGGTCATACCACTCGAGTCATATCGGCTACGATGGTTGCAGGCGGTTTTAGAACGGAATGCCCAGGACCCTCAAACTTGGCAACGCAGACGATGTAGCTGTAGCACTGGAACCCGTTTCAGAAGGCGAGTCCCTCGACGGCCTGCAACTCTCTGCTCTCTCCGATGTTCCAGCGGGTCACAAAGTGGCGCTTGGCCCAATCGCGAAGGGCGATCCGGTCCGCAAATTCAACCAGATCATCGGTTTTGCGATACAGCCGATTGCCCCTGGCGAACACGTTCATACCCACAATCTGGCATCAGGAGAGTTCGAACGCGACTACGCCGTCGGCTCAGAGAGATGCCCGAGTGCATCTGCGATGTCCGCCACATTTCAGGGTTTTCTGCGCCCTGATGGCAGTGCCGGAACCAGAAATTATGTCGGGGTTCTGACCACCGTCAACTGCTCGGCAACAGTCGCGCGACGCATAGCCGCGCACTTCACGCCAGAGATCCTCAGTGCCTATCCCAATGTCGACGGCGTCGTTGCCATCACTCACGGCACGGGCTGCGGCATGTCTGACAAGGGCGAGCCAGCCGACCTGCTTCGGCGCGTCTTCACGGGATATGCCACGCACCCCAACTTTGCCGCCTCACTTCTGCTGGGCCTGGGCTGCGAGGCCAATCAGGTAGAGCGTCTTGTCTCGCTTGCAGGCAACAGCAGCACCATTTACAGCTCCACGATTCAGGACGAAGGTGGAACGATAGCCGCAATCCGCAACGGTACCGAGACCGTCTACCGGATGCTGGAACAGGCAAATCGCGCGACCAGAGCTGCCATCTCTGCCTCCAGGCTCGTCGTCGGCCTTCAATGCGGCGGCTCCGATGGATACTCGGGAATCGGCGCAAACCCCGCTCTTGGCGCGGCAGTCGATCTTCTCGTCAGACACGGAGGAACGGCGATTCTCTCCGAGACTCCGGAGATCTATGGCGCGGAACATCTGCTGACGCGGCGTGCTGCACGTCCCGATGTCGCCCATCGCCTGATCGAGCGCATCCACTGGTGGGAACAGTACACTGCGCGCCACAACGGATCGATCGACAACAACCCCGCTCCCGGCAACAAGGCCGGCGGTCTGACAACGATTCTTGAAAAGTCGCTCGGCGCCGTAGCGAAGGGGGGAACGACCAATCTGAACGAGGTCTACCTTTACGCCGAGCGTGTTCGAGAGCGCGGTTTGGTCTTCATGGATTCCCCTGGCTTCGACCCGGTCTCGGCAACCGGGCAGGTGGCCTCGGGAGCCAATATCATCTGCTTCACCACCGGCCGCGGTTCGGTATTCGGCTGCAAACCAACGCCCTCGCTCAAGCTGGCTTCGAATACCGCACTGTATCGGCGCATGTCCGACGACATGGATATCAACTGCGGCACCATCATCGATGGAACGCAAACTGTAGAAGAGGTTGGGGCCGCTATCTTTGCGGAGATTCTCGCTACCGCCTCAGGAAAATTGAGCCGCAGTGAAGCCCACGGATTCGGCGAGGAAGAGTTCCAGCCGTGGCTTCTCAGTGCCACTCTATAGTCCTTCTCCCACGGAAGTTACAGCATCCTGTGTGCCAGAGCACGCGGAAGAGACTAGCATAGAGGAAGGCCGTCTCCAGCGTAGGAGAACGCGGGGTCGCGTCGAATCGATCATTTGAAACAGAGGAAGCAATGGCCACGAAGGCAGAAACACCAAAGCAGGCGTCGACACCCGCAGAGCAACCCGATCGTGAACTCATATTCGATATCTTTCGTCGCTGGGGTTATCTCCAATCGTCGCTCGACCCTCTCGGTCAGTACCTTCCGCCTGAGCCATTCCCCACCCCGGTTCCTGAAAGCGAGTTCGCCGCGGAGGCCCGCCGCTACTACTGCGGGACCATTGCGCTGGAGTTCGGGCATATTCTCAATCCAGAGCAGCGCCAATGGCTACAGGAGCGCATGGAGACGAGGCCCGTCAAGCCCAACCAGGCGCACATCCTCACCAAGCTCATCCACGCCGATCTCTTCGAGCAGGTCATTCAGTCGCGCTACCTCGGCACCAAGCGGTTCTCACTCGAAGGCCTTACTGCGCTGATTCCCTTTCTCGATCGCATCTTTGAGACCGGCTCCGGCCTTGGCGTAACGACGGCAATGCTTGCCATGAGCCACCGCGGCCGGCTGAACGTGATGACCAATACCATCGGCCGCGATCCTTCGGAGATATTCACGAAGTTTGAAGACGTCGATCCCCGCAGCACCATGGGCGGCGGCGATGTGAAGTACCACATGGGCGCTACCGGCGAGTACACCGCGCCCGACGGCAAGGTCATGAGTCTGCACCTCGCCTCAAATCCCAGCCATCTTGAGGCTGTGAATCCAGTGTTGATGGGACGCACCCGCGCCAAGCAGGAGCGCATCGGCAAGGGCGGCAAGAAACGCATCCTCCCGATCATCATCCACGGAGACGCTGCCTTCGCAGGTCAGGGTGTCACGGCTGAAGCTCTCAATATGGCGACGCTGCACGGCTACAACATCGGTGGAACCATCCACGTCATCGTCAACAATCTTCTCGGCTTCACAGCGATCCCGGAGGAGTCGAACTCCACTCGCTTCTCCACTGACATCGCCAAGCGGTTGCCGGTCCCGATCTTCCACGTCAACGCCGAAGACCCCGATGCCGTCGTTCGCGTTGCAAGCATCGCCATGGAGTATCGCCAGCAATTTGGCTCCGATATCGTCGTCGACCTGATCGGTTACAGAAAGCACGGTCACAGCGAGGTGGACGATCCCACGGTCACGCAGCCTCGCCGTTACGCCATCATTAAAGACCGCAAGCCTCTGTATCAGCTTTACGCTGAGAAGATTGGCGTGAATCCCGTCCAGGAGGCCGAGCAGATTCAGAAGGAACTGCTCGACGATCAAAAAGCTGCAACCAAAGCAGACCAGAAACCCAAGCTCTCTGAACTGCCCGAGTACTGGGATCCATACAAGGGGGGCGAGTTCGATCCAGCCGATGAGGTCAACACCGGCCTCTCCGCAGAGCGAGTCAATGAACTCGTCCAGAAGATCACTACAGTCCCCAAGGATTTTCACATTCACCCCAAGGTGAAGAAACTCTTCGAGCAGCGGCAGGAGATGGGCTCGGGCGCAAAGCCGTTCGACTACGGCACAGCAGAGTTGGTCGCCTTCGCATCGCTTCTCGAGAACGGCACACTGGTGCGTCTCACCGGGCAGGACTCGCAGCGTGGCACCTTCAACCAGCGTCACTCTGTGGTGGTCGATATCGAGACCGAGGTCCGCTACTCACCTCTAGCACACCTGGGCGAGAAGCAGGGCCGCTGGGAGGTCTACAACTCCCTGCTCTCCGAAGCAGCGGTACTCGGCTTCGAGTATGGGTTTGCCCGCGACTACCCTGAAGCCCTGGTGCTGTGGGAGGCGCAGTTCGGCGACTTCGCCAACGGCGCGCAGATCATCATCGACCAGTTCATCGCAGCCAGCGAAGCGAAGTGGGGACTACTTTCAGGCGTCGTGATGCTGCTGCCGCACGGCTACGAAGGTCAGGGGCCGGAGCACTCCAGCGCGCGCATCGAACGCTACCTGCAACTTGCGGCGAGCGACAATATGCAGATATGCCAGCCTTCCACGGCCGCGCAATACTTCCACCTGCTGCGGCGTCAGTCGATGCGCAAGTGGCGCAAACCACTCATCGTCTTCACCCCGAAGAGCATGTTGCGTCACCCCGACGCTTCGTCCTCCGTTGCCGACTTCGGCCGCGACCACTTCCTGAACGTGCTGCCCGACAACGATGTTGTCAACCCGCGGCGTCTGCTGGTTTGCAGCGGCAAGATCGGCCACAATCTGCGGGTCGAGCGCGAGAAGCGCAAGGACAAGAGCGTCGGCATCATCTTCCTCGAACAGATGTATCCGTGGCCCGAGGAGGAGATGCAGGCTGCGCTCGACCAGCACCCTGGCGCGGAGGAGATCGTCTGGGTGCAGGAGGAGCCGGCCAACATGGGGGCCTTCACCTACGTGATGCCGCTGCTGCGCCGCGTCGCCCGCGACCGCGCCGTCCTCAGCGTCAAGCGCAGCGCGAACGCGACACCTGCAACCGGTTCGGCCAAGGCGCATGACATCGAAGAAAAGACACTGATCGACCTGGCGCTGGGGACTGCCGAAAACTAAGGTTCTCGCTCAAAAAATCATTACCTTTCACTTGAAGTATTCGCCATAAGTATCTAAATCTAAAGCGTAAGGACTCATACCTCCCATGAGTCCTTACGCTTTTGCCTCTATAGCGGTTTTCGTATTGGCGTAGTGCTACATGACATCCAAGACCCGTGCGACCACGAGCAAAATACAGGGGTTCTTCGCCCATCCGACTTCGCTCAGGGCAGACTCTGGCACAGAACGACGACATTTTGCCGGTCACATTGGTGGGGGAACCGGCCATAGAAAAATAGGGGCATTTTAAACGCGCAAAGGGACAGCCGAAGCCGTCCCCTTCGTAATGCTGTAACACGTGTCGAGAGTCTTACAGAGGCTGAACGTCCGAAGCCTGCCAGCCCTTGGGTCCCTTTACCACGTTGAACTGTACTGCCTGGCCTTCCTGAAGGCTCTTGAAGCCGCTGGAATTGATCGCCGAGTAGTGCACGAACACGTCCTCGCCGTTCTGGCGGCTGATAAAGCCAAATCCCTTAGCGTCATTGAACCACTTTACTGTTCCCTGTTCCATTTTGTTTCTTTCCTTCGTATCCAACTGAATGAATTGCCGCCAGATCCAAATCGGGGTCCGCGCAGACTAAGCATTGCAGAAAACCAATCTGTTTCAAACGATGTGTGAAGGTTAGCACATCCCGCAAATATTTTTTACAAATCTTTTGATTGCACCATTTTAAGTGCAACCCTCTCCACTCATGAGGCAGGAATATGGGATCGAACGATCTGCTCTGCCTGTTGAAGGACCTGGTCGAGGGTCATCGCGGTGGAGTCGAGAATGATCGCATCCGGCGCCGGCTTCAGCGGCGATTGCGCGCGATTGCGGTCGCGCTCATCGCGCTCCTTCATATCGCGAACCAGCTTCTCGTGCGCGGCGGCTCGGGAAGCAAGCTCCTGTGCCGAGGGTGGCGCATGGTACTCCTCTTCCTCGTGGCGCGGCAACGGAGGCAGCGAGACCTGACGGTAGCGGCGGTCTCCACGCACCTCGGGCGAAGCGTCGAGGAAGATCTTGACCTCTGCATCGGGGAATACTGCGGTGCCGATGTCTCGTCCTTCCATTACAACGCCGCCCGCGGCACCCAGGGCGCGCTGCTGCTCGACCATCCACGCCCGCAGACGCGGATGCACGGAGATTCGCGAGGCCGCGGCGGTGATATCGGAGTCGCGTATCCTCCGCGAGACGTCCCTGCCATCGAGCAGGACGCGGTTGCCCTCGAGCTGCGGCTCCAGCTTGATCCGCGTGTAAGCTGCCAGCTCCAAAAGAGGCTCCTCTTCATCGAAGGACAGGTCTCCTTCAATGGCCTTTAGAGCGAGCGCGCGATACATGGCACCCGTTTCGAGGTTGAGAAAGCCGAAGCGTCGCGCCAGGTGGGCGGCAAGAGTGCTCTTGCCCGCGCCTGCCGGACCATCGATGGCGATCACAGGGCGCTGGCGAGCGTTTGTACCTACAGAAGGAGCAACGTGGCTATGACTCATGCGCGGCTTATCTTACTCGGATTGGCGTTCTTGAAAACCGGGAAGTTTAGCGTGGGTATCCGGGTTTATTCTTCCCGGTCTTCCTTTGGCTTGCGCGCTGGCGCCCCTCGCTTGCCGAACGGCTTTTTATTGCCGACGAACTTGGCAAATGGACCTTCCTTGCCCGGGCCACCCTTACGCGGAGCTTTGCGAGGAGCGCCGCTGAATAACCTGTCAGACTTACCTGCAAACTTGCCGGACGGCTTTCCAAAAGACTTTCTCTCGAACTTAGGAGCGTCCCCGGAGTCGAAGCGGCGGGGCTTGCGCGGAGCATCGCCATCCTCCGATCGTTTGAATGGCTTCTTCCCTGCGAAGTCGCGCTTGCCGGCAAATGGCTTGCGATCGCCAAAGCTCTTTTCGCCGTCAAAGGGCTTCTTCGGGCCAAACGACTTCTTTGCTCCGAAAGGCTTTTTATCGTCGAAGGATTTTGAGGCGCCAAACGGCTTTTTATCGCCAAAGGACTTCCCTGCAAACGGCTTCCTTTCGCCGAAAGATTTTGCTCCATAAGGCTTCTTGTCACCGAAGGGCTTCTTCGTGCCAAAAGGCTTTTTGTCGCCAAACGACCGCTTCTCCGCGAAGTTGCGGCGCGGGCGTATCTCCTGCTCCGTCGATTCCCGTGCGCCGAGATCTCCCTCATTGCGGCGAGGAGGTTTGAAGTCGCCGCGCGGTGTGTCGAACTTGCGGAAGGGCGGACCGCTGCGCTCCTTGTCCCCGAAACTGCGCCGGGGGCCGGAGTTGAACGCAGGGCGTTTTCCCTCGCGGTCGAACCGCGGCTTATCGCGATCGAATCGAGGTTTGTCCCCGCCGGAGCGAGGCTTGCTGCCCCGATCGAAGCCCGGACGGTCACGTTTGAACGACGGCTTGTCGCGGTCAAAGCGCGGCTTGCGAAACTCGCCTTCTCCTGCCGGCTTCGTCTGTTCCCCTTCAAATGTCCGGGGGCGGCGCGCAGAACGGTCACGCTTCTCTTCATCCCAGGGACGGGTAAACTCCGGGCGCGGTGTGCGGGTGAAGGGACGGCGCTCGTTCTCACTGCGCGGCCCGGACCGCGCCGGTCTTGCGGGACGATCCAGGCTCTCGAATCCACGCCGCTTTTCGAATCCACCGCGATCAGAAGCGGGTTTGCGGAACTCCTCCGAACGCCGGGGCGCAAACGACTTACGTGCCGATGGATCAAACTTGGAGATGCGCCCGGGTTCCGCAGCGGGCGCAGTATCGACCGTCTCCGCTACACCAGTGGCTTCGGCCTCGGCAACCACAGGCTCGGCGATGGGAGCGAACTCCGGAAGCTCCCCGGCAACATGCAGACGCGCCTTGCCATCGATGACGATGTTCTCAAGCTGACGCGCCGCAATCAGCGCGTGGACGACTTCGCGGATACGCGAGCGCGACGCCAGCGGCGAGAGAAAAACCTCGACCTCTTCCTCCGTAGGGAGAATGGCCTGCCCGAGGTAAAGCGAGATCAGCGCGGAGAGCGCAGTCGGCTGCCCTGCGTTGACACCAGCCTTGATCTGCTTCGTGTATCGAGTTGTGGCAAGCTCCCACAGTGTGGCAGTTCCATCAGCCTGCGGTATGGGCAGTACGCGGAGGTGCTGCCAGAGTTCTGTGAGCGCGCGGAGCGCCGCTGCTTCGGTCACCTCGTTGCCCAGTTCGCTCGCCAGTTCGGCAGCAGTAAGCTGGCCCTTCGCGGCAATCAGATTGTAGGTGGCAAGAGCTAAAGGAGACACCTTCGCCGCTCCGCTGGTAACAGGAGGCTGCTTCCACGCTTTGTCGCCGCGTAGCGTAAAGATGTAGGAAAAGGCCAGCGGCGAGACGATAAAGTCCGGTGTCTCCGTACCCGCGCCCGAGGGTGAGCCAAGAAGATTGAGCGGAACAGCGCCGCCGTCCGCAACAAGGCGGGCAAGCAGCAGCCTCGGCTGCTCAAGTTCCGTCAGCGCAGGAACGGCATTAGCGGCTCCCAGGATCACCTCGGCAAAGCTCGGCGCCGGAACAGGAAGCTGCTGCTGGCGCGGGGTGAAGAGAACCAGGCCTGCGGTATTAAGCCAGTCGCGCAGCATGTTGGTCGTGAGAATGGGTTGTGCATCCTGATGCCAGTGTAAGAGACGCGAGGCGGCTAGCTGGCCGGCCGTGGGAGTGCCTGAGTTACTCAAGGTGTTGCCTTTCCTGCTGCACGGCAAAAAAAAGAAACCGTTCAGATGCTTCAACCTGGGTCGAAGCTAGAGCAGATGAGCGCCTTGCGGCCTTTCATCGCAGTATCAAGAATATCAGCAATATGGCCGTTCAACCGGCCCGTGAAGCTGCAAAGATGGCAAACATCTCTACGAACGATGGAGTGTATTAATTCTGTGTTTTTTCAGCTCCACATATATAAAAGCAGGCCGATTCTTCTCAAAAAGGCTAAATGCGCTGAAAGGCCTTTTGAATGTCTTTAAGTGAATAACGCAAAGCGATAGGACGGCCGTGTGGGCAGCTCGTGGGGTGTTCGGTCTTCGCAAGCTCCGCAAGCAACCAGTCGATCTTTGCAGGCTCCAGCGGAGTGTTGATCTTGATCGCAGCATGACACGCGATCGAGGCCGCAATGCGATGACGGCGGGCCTCGGAGTTTTCCGCCTGCTGTTCGCGGTCGGGGACGGCAAGCACCTCTTCGATCATGCGCTCAAGCTCGCGGCCCTCCAGTCCCACGGGGGCTGCCTTGATGGCGATCGTCTGCGGGCCGAAGGGTTCCGCCTCGAACCCGTTGCGCTCAAGCTCCTTGGCAAGGCGGGCAAAGGCAATCATCTGCGCAGGCAGAAGGTCGACGAGCAGAGGCATCAGCAGGCGCTGGCGCTGGACGCGCTCCACCTCGCGGTCACGAAGGATCTTCTCAAACAGAACACGTTCGTGCGCGACGTGCTGGTCGACGATCCACAGCCCCTCGTCGTTGACGGCGAGGATGAAGGAGTCGCGAAGCTGGCCCAGGGGCCGCAGGGTGGCGAGCGCGTTGAGCGTCTGCGCCTCGCCGTCGGGAGCAAGTGCCGGTTGTTCGGGGTGGCCGACAGGAATGGAAGCGGTGCTGAACTCAAGACGGCCGGGCTCGGGAGGCAGCATGTGCGCGGCCAGCGAGAATGAGGCTGCGTCGGAGGCACGCGGCCCCGGCTCCGATCCGAACGTGCTCCCCGGCATCTGCGGGTCGAAGACAGGCTGGTCCGGTCCTCCCGGCAGCGGACTTACATCCACCAGCAGCGACGCACTGGCGTGCGGCGAGTTGTTGTTGAGAGCATGAAGGAAGTCCGCCGCAGGCCGCGCGTGCATCAACGTATTGCGGACCGTATCGCGAACGAAGTCGTGAATGAACGCCGGCTGACGAAAACGCACCTCCGTCTTCGCAGGATGCACGTTCACATCGACCTCTTCGGCAGGCATCTCGAGAAACAGCAGCACGACCGGGTACGATGTCGGCGGAATGATGTTGCGGTACGCCTCCGTCAACGCGTGCAGAATAAGGCGGTCGCGAATCAGGCGGCCGTTCACGAACACGTAGATCGAGTTGCGATTGAGCTTCTGCAGGTCGGGCTTTGAGACGAAGCCTGAGAGCCGCAGGAAGCCTGGCGCTGGCGGCTCATAGTCAGGCTCACGCTTCCACGGCGGCGGCTCAGGCAGGCCGGCGCGGGCAAAGTCAATCTCCGCCGCCGTGGGAATCATGTGCGCGCTGGTGTCGCGGCCGAAGACCTGAAAGAGACGGTCCCCGGCATTCGCGGTCACGGGCGCTGTGAGAAGGGCCTGCGTCGCCGAGTGCAGCTCGAAGTGGCGATTGGGGTTGGCCAGCGCGTAGTGCGTGACCAGCGCGGCGATGTGCGAGAGCTCGGTCTGCTCCGAGCGGAGAAATTTGCGGCGCGCTGGCGTGTTGTAGAACAAATCGCGGATCGTGATCGTCGTTCCAACCGGCAGGCCCGCTGGCTCCACGCGCTGAATGTGCCCGCCCGCGATCTCGACGATGGTCCCTGCATCCTCTTCGGCGGCGCGCGTCTCGAGCGTCAGCCTCGAGACGGAGGCGATCGACGGCAGAGCCTCGCCGCGAAAGCCGAGCGTGGCAATAGAGAGCAGGTCATCGGAGGTGCGGAGCTTCGAGGTGGCGTGGCGCTCGAAGGCGAGCAGAGCGTCGTCGGCCATCATGCCGTGGCCGTTGTCGACGATGCGAATGAGCCTGCGGCCTCCGCCTTCCACCTCGACGCGAATGCGGGTGGCGCCGGCATCGAGCGAGTTCTCCAGCAGCTCCTTGACCACCGAGGCGGGACGTTCGACGACCTCGCCGGCGGCGATCTGGTTCGCCACCAGGTCACTGAGGATGCGGATGCGGCCCATAAACACGATTGTATGGCGGGAATCGCTGCGGAAAACGCGGCGCAAATCGATCTCATCTTACAGAACAGGAGGAGATCATGATTCGCAAACTGAAGACAGGAGAGTTTCGGATTTACTCCCGTCACGTTGACAGGAAGACAGGAAAGCGCAGAAACCTGGGGCATTTTCAACGCGCGAAAAAGCGGAGCGACACGAGCGGGCGATTCAGTACTTCAAGCACAACTGAGATAAACGGTCGGGGGAAAGAGCATAATGTTTTTGTGCCCTTTTACTGCTATCTCATAGTTACCGGCGGAATCGTCTTGTGGCTGATCCCGTTTGTGCGAGCGAAATGGGGAGACAGTTCAGTGCTGATCCGGGACAACCGTTCGCGGTGGGGCCTACTGCTCGAATGCGTTGGCATGACTCTTATGTTGCTGAACCCGTTCTGGAGCTTTACACCTCCACCGTGGCGCGTAGCTGCCTCGCTTCTTTGCTTCGTTCTGGCAAACGCCTTCTCATGGACCTCAGCGCGCGCGCTTGGCGAAAATCTTCGCTTCGATGCCGCTATCGGGACAAGGCATGAGTTGGTGCGGCATGGGCCATATGCCATCGTTCGCCATCCTATCTATACGTCGTTCCTCTGCGTCGCATGGGGCATCGGATTGATGGCCACACCGCCCGTACTCTTCGCTGTGGCAACGATTGTCTTTCTGGCAGGAACAGAGATTCGTGTGCGGATCGAGGATCGTCTGCTGGAAGAGCACTTTGGCGATCAGGCACGGCAGTTCCGTCGCTCCACCAGCGCCTATATTCCGTTCCTGCGCTAAGCCGACGTGGATATACCAATCCGAACCACTGGCGCGGCGACAAACTGTCCCCGGCCAAACGCCTTCGCGTGGAAATTCTCTCCTAATAGCTGCAAAAACAGAGCATAAATCATGCTCTATCAGCGCACCCTATTTTTCCAGTGGTCAAACCTCTTCTATTTTCTGTATGCTTTCGCCGCAGTCCAAAATACATGGAGGAACGCGATGGGAGCTCAGGATACGAGCCGCCGGGATTTTGTAAAAATGGGTGCCGCGGTGGCAGGAACAGTCGCAACGTGGAACGCAACAAGCTACGCAAAGATTGTAGGGGCCAACGACCGGGTACGGACTGCGGTGGTGGGGTGCGGCGACCGCATGAAGGGCGCTCTGATTCCCTCCTTTTTGCAGCACTCCAAAGAGATGAACTTCGAGTTTGTGGCGATCTCCGACCTCTGGAGCCACCGCCGCGAAGAGGGCGTCGCCTACATCGAGAAAAAGGGTGGGCCGAAGGTCGACACCGTTCGGAACAACGACGAGTTGTACGCCCGCAAGGACGTCGATGCCGTGCTGATCGCGACAGCCGACTTCCAGCACGCCAAGCATGGCGTCGAAGCCGTGAAGGCCGGACGTGACGCCTACGTGGAAAAGCCGCTCGCGCACTCGATGAAGGACGCGCTGGCCATCCGCGACACCGTGCACGCCAATAAGCAGATTGTGCAGATCGGCACACAGCGCCGCTCCACGCCGAGCTATCAGAAGGCCTTCGAGTACATCAAGTCGGGCAAGTTCGGCGACATCAACATGGTCGAGATGACGTGGAACGTCAACCAGCCCGGGCGCTGGCGCCGTCCCAACGTTGTGCCGTTGCTGAAGGAGCAGGACACGGACTGGAAGCGCTATCTGATGGACCAGCCTTACGAGCCGTTCGACGCGAGAAAGTATCTCGAGTTCCGCCTCTTCTGGCCGTACTCCTCGGGGATTCCCGACCAGTGGCTGGTGCACCAGATCGACACCGTGCACTGGTTCTCGGGCTATCCGAACCCGCGCAGCGTGGTCGCCAACGGCGGCATCTACCAGTGGCACGACGGCCGGCGCAACTGGGACACGTTGACGGCTGTCTTCGACTACGGCCCGGAGGACGATCCGACGAAGGGTTTCCAGGTGCTCTACTCGTCGCGTCAGACCAACTCGGCCGGCGGCGTCAAGGAGATCTACTACTCCAACGGCGGCTCGCTCGACATGGACAAGCAGGTGGTGAACTCCACCGGCGGACTGACGGCGAAGGCTGCTGCCGAGATGGGCATGAAGGCCAACCTGCTGGGTCAGTTCTCGCTCGGCCAGGCGGAGGAGGTCTCAACCGCCGCGAACACCGGAGCAGACAACCAGACCTCGGCCAACATGCGCAACTGGATGGACTGCGTGCGTTCGCGCAAGCAGCCCAATGCCAATGTGGACGCGGGCTACAGCCATTCGGTTGCGCTGTGCATGTGCATCGCCGCAATGCAGACCGGGCAGAAGATCACCTTCAACCAGAAGACGCAGCAGATTATGGCCGGAGGCAAGGTGCATGCATAAGCTGCTTCTGGGCTCTGTGCTGGTGATGAGCGGCTTGCAGGTGGCTGCGGCAGCATCAAAGGTCGAGGTCAAGACCGATGAGGCGAAGCAGCGCGTCGATGTCACCATCGACGGCAAGCCCTTCACCGCCTACGTGTGGCCGAACACGCTGAAGAAGCCGGTGCTCTTCCCGCTGGTGGCCGCCGACGGCGTAACCGTGACGCGCGGATATCCGCTCGCTCCCCGTGAGACGGAGCGGGTGGACCATCCGCACCACGCGGGCTTGTGGTTCAACTACGGCAACGCCAACGGCTTCGACTTCTGGAACAACTCCGACGCCATCAAGCCCGAGCAACGGGCGAAGATGGGGACGATCCATCACGAGAAGATCGTCTCCGCCAGGAGCGGTGCAAAGGGCGAGTTGGTGACTGACTCTGTTTGGGAGACTGGTGCTGGTCAGAAGATCTTCAACCAACGGACGAAGTATGTCTTCTCGCAGCAGGGCGACGCGCGCACCATCGATATGACCGTCACCCTGACCGCGCTCGACAAGGTGGTCTTCCACGACGACAAGGAGGGCGTGCTGGGCATTCGCGTAGCGCACTTTCTTGAGTCGGCTACAGAAAAGGGCGGCATGTTCGCGGATGCAAGCGGGCGGCCGACCAAGGTCGAAGGGAATACCGCCGGGGCGACGGGCGTCTACCTGACAAGCGAAGGCAAGCAGGGCGACGCCGTCTGGTCGACACGCGGCAAGTGGTGCAAGCTCACCGGCACCACTACCGACGGCCACACGGAGACCATCGCGATCTTCGACCGCACCGGCAATCCCAACTACCCCACGTACTGGCACGCGCGCGGCTACGGTCTGTTTGCGGCGAATCCGCTGGGGCAGAAGATCTTCGACGCGAAGCAGCCGCAACTGGACTACACGGTTGAGAAGGGCAAGTCCGTAACCTTCCGCTACCGCATCACCATCTCATCGCACGATGTGACCGCCGATGAGATGAACAAGGCTTCGAATGCGTTTGAAGCGCAGGTGAAGTAGTCCTCACACCAAAGCCAGCACAACAGAAAAGCCGCCTCAAACCGAGGCGGCTTTTCTGCGAAATCCATCAACTCACTTCCGTTTCTTCACCGCTTTCTTCGCTGCTTTTTCTTCGTAGACGGTTTCCTCGGAGACCTCGAGGGCGTGTCCGTCTCGCGATCGCCGATCATGTGCAGGCGCATAAAGTTTGTAGCGCCGGAGCGGGTCCTGGTGCCTGCGACGATGCCGACGATCTGATGCTCGCTCACCTGTCCATGCTCTTCCAGCAGGTCCTCCGCCATGTTTACAAGCGTGTCCGTGTCGTGGAACCTGCCGCAGAGCAACGGATACGTTCCCCACAGCAGCATGGACCGATTAATCACCTTCTCAAAGGGAGACAGGGCAAAGATCGGTGGATCGGGGCGGTACTTCGAGAGCAGACGCGCCGTTGCGCCGCTCTCCGTGAAGATGGCGATCGCCGCCAGTTCGAGGTCCTCGGCGGAGTGCGCCATGCACTCGCAGATCGTCTCGGCGACCGAGAGACGCACTCCCCGCTGATGCCGCCGAGTGTCGGGAGGATCGATGCGGATCTGCTCTTCGGTCTCGGTCACGATCTTGGCCATCATGGCGACTGCCTCGACAGGATATTTTCCCGCAGCGCTCTCCGCCGAAAGCATCACCGCATCCGTTCCGTCGTACACAGCATTGGCGACGTCCGATGCCTCTGCTCGCGTAGGACGCGGATTCTCAATCATCGATTCGAGCATCTGCGTCGCCGTGATGACCGGCTTGCGATACTCCGCCGCGCGGCGAATGATGTGTTTCTGGATCGCGGGGACCTTCTCCGGCGGCACCTCGACACCCAGGTCGCCGCGAGCCACCATGATGGCGTCGGTCACCTCGAGGATAGAGTCGAGATGCTCGATCGCCTGCGGCTTCTCCAGCTTCGCAATAATCCAGGCGTCGGAGTTCAGCGCCGCAAGGCGGTTCTTCACGTGGCGGATATCGTCCGCAGTACGTACAAATGAGACCGCAACAGTGTCCACTCCCGCACCGACGGCAAAGACAAGGTCCTCCTCGTCCTTTTCAGTAAGCGACGGGACCTTGACCGGAATTCCCGGAAGATTGATGCCCTTGTTCTCGCCCAGCATTCCGCCGTTGATGATCTTGCACACCACATCGCCACCGTTTACATGGTCGACGTGCAGCTCGATCAGGCCATCGGAGAGCAGAATCCGCGAGCCCGGCTCAAGGTTCTCCGCCAGCGTGGTAAACGTCGTCCCCACCATTGATGCGGTACCGGCGATCTCGCGCGGCGTGATGATGAGCTGTTTGCCAGCGACCAACTGCACTGGCTTGTGGTCCTTCAGCTTGCCGGTACGGATCTTTGGCCCTTGCAGGTCGGCGAGGATGCAGATCGGCTTCCCTTCCTCCCGCGAAACCTGCCTGACCATCTTGATTAGTTCAGCCTTTTGCGCGTGCGAGCCGTGCGAGAAGTTCAAACGGGCTACGTCCAGGCCGGCGCGCACAAGCTGGCGAAAGACTTCAATCGAGCTGGATGCCGGCCCAAGGGTCCCGACGATCTTGGCGCGACGGGCGCGGCCGTTTCCACTTGCAAGCGTGTCAAGAAAGGCTGATTTCACCGAGGTCGTCATAGCTGTCGCTGCTGGGTTCCTTTTCGATAAAGACATCACGGGAGATTTTCCCGTTGGACAAGACCACCGAATCTGTTCCGTTGGCCATTCTACCCGTGTAAGGGGCTAAGTACCTAAAACGCCTCATGATGCCTCGGTAGGCACAACAGAGCCGCCATGCTGGTGGAACTCCGAGTTGAACTCGGCTCCGAAGAAGACGCTCAGTGAAACGATGTACAACCAGAACAACAGCGCAATGCCTGCGCCCAGCGAGCCGTAGACCTGCGAATAGTTGGCAAAGCGTGTGACATACCAGCCAAAGACCAGCGTAGTAATAAACCACATCGCGGTCGCCGCAAAAGCACCCGGCAGCACACGGCGCCACGGCTGCCGGATAGGTGTGCCCATGTGATAGATCAGCGCAATCAGCCCTGTCGATGCGGCCACAGCAACCAGCCAGCGGGCAAGCGAGGCCACAATATAGACCTCTGTCCGCATCGCTGGCACGACATGATACGCGAGCCACATCGTCACGAAATGCCCAAAGACGACAAACAGACTGGCTATTCCCAGTGGAACAAGCGAGAGCGGGACAAGCGCATATGCGCGCAGACGCCTTCCCCAGAAGGTCCAGCAATCAAAAGGCAGGTCGTTGGCACGGCGCAGCCCTTCCATATAGGTAGCAATCACGCTCGAGGCCCCTGTCAGCGAGACCAGAAAAGCGAGGATCAGCGCGTGCGTTGTTTTGGAGCTATGCGTGTCGAAGTAGCTGTCCAGCATCGGCACCACATCGGGAGGCAACACGCGATCGAAGAACATGCCAAGCTGTGCTCGAACGGGGGTCGTATCTGGCAGCAGCGCGATGATGGCCGCCGCAACAATCAGCGCAGGAAACAGGGCCACCATCGCCGAATAGGCTGCCGACTGGGCAAGGTTCAAAACGTCGTGGTCCGCCGCGCGCAGAAACGAGCGATGAAGAATCACGTGAATGCGCAGCAGTCGTCTCACAGATACCGATAGAATGTTCTGTCCGAAAGCATACACGCCGATGGCGCTGCGATCACGCCTTCCAGCGGTTTAGAAACGCGGTAACATCGCTCGACTTCATTCCGCTCATATTCTCAAACTCTTTATTCTGCTGCGAGTAAAGGAGCTTGCCGTTGCCATCGAGCACCGCCAGGGCTGGCACACCCTTCTTGATCGGGACCTTGTACTTGTCCGCGACCGCAACGTTGTGGTCCATGCGGCCAATATCGATGTGAACCACCACGAAATGTTTTTCGATCAACTCGGCATTCGGGCTCTGGTGCATATAGATATCCAGCACCTGGCAGTCGCCGCACCAGTCTCCACCAAAGTCGAGGATCACGCGCTTCTTCTCCGCCTTCGCCTTCTTGACCGCGGCAGAGATATCGGTCCACGGATTGGCCTCCGCCGAGTAAAGGTGTTTTTTGACGAATGGAACCACCGTCTGCGCAGTCACGGCGGTTGGAGCAATCAACAAAGAGAACAGAACTGCCGTGACGATATTGCGTGAACCTGAGTGCATTAGTATCTGCCTTTATGTCGCTGGGTCTTTAAAGTGACCTGACATTAATAAGATGCAACAAAGTCCGGGCGGTCACAATGCTGCATCGCGGCGTTAGGGCTAATTCGACTTCCCTACTTGCCCGTGTAGTAGCCGTCCCTGGTCTGCACGTACAGGTCTTTTTTGCGGGTTGTCAGATCAATCTGGTGATAGCCGTCCGCTGCTGTAACCTGGTCGGGCGTGTAACCCAAACGATATTGTGCGCGGAGTTCCTGGGCAATCTGATCGTAGATTTGCGCTACGGTCTGCTTCTTCGTGACCTCAAATAGACGTCCACCAGTCTCCTGCGCCATGCGCTCCAGAATCTTCTTGCCATCGACATGGCTGTTGGTTCCTCCGCCGCGGCCCCCACCGCCGCCGCCAGGGCCGCCGCCGGGATAGCCTCCACCGCGACCGCCGGGATAGCCTCCACCGCCGCCCGGAAACCTTCCTCCTGGAAAGCCGCCTCCGCGCTGACGATCGTCTCTCTGCCAGCCTCCGCTCTCCTGCCCTTTGAAATAGATCGCGTAGACGATCGTGTCGGCGCGCTGCGCTGCTTCAATCGCCTTCACCAGCGTCTCTTTGCTGCCGTTGTCAACGCCGTCCGAAAGGATAATGACGGCCTTCCGCCCCTTCTGCTTGCTCATGAGTTCGTCGGAGGCCAGAAACGTAGCATCGTACAATGCCGTTCCTCCGCCGATGCGGCCTCCACCGCGATGGCTGCGGCCCGAGCTGGAATCGTTCGGATCACCCGGGTCAGCCTGGGGATCGTTCGTCCGCTGGTTCGGGCTGGGAGTATCAATCTCTTTCAGGCCGGCCTGCAGCTTTGGCCGGGAGTTCGTCAGGTCCTGCAGCAGCTCCACCTGGCGAGCGAACTGGATCACAAAGGCCTGGTCCTTCGTCGTCTTCAGCATCTCGTCGAGAAAGGTACCGCTCGCTGAGCGCTCCTCGTCGATCACATTTCGTTGACTCAGGCTCGTATCAATAAGCAGGCCAAGAGTTAGAGGCAGATTGGAATCGATATCGAAGTAGCGGATCGTTTGTGGATGCCCATCGACCTGCAAGGAAAAGTCTTCTTTCGTCAGGCCTGAGACAAGCGCGCCTTTCTTGTCTCGAACCACTACCGGCAGGTTCACCAGGCGAGCATCGACTGTGAGCGTAGCCACCGGAGACTGCACAGACGTCCCAGTCTCCGGTGAGGACGATGCCTGTCCTGAGGCATTCCCTCCAGGCATGAGTACGAGCATCAACCCAAAGCAAACATAACCGGAGACATACCGCGCCATACGATCCCAGAACATGCCTATATAGACGTGATTTCTCTGTCATTGTTCCGGTCTGGGAAAAAAGCCCTTTAAGGTAACAATCGTTTCCGTTACCGCTTTTCTCTCGCTCGACACATAGGTCTATAGACCTTCGGTTTAGCAGGTTCCTATTTTTCGTGGCACCATGCTGGAAGTAATGAAAGACAAGCGATTTGACCCAAAGCGGTAAACACGCGAAATGAAATAATGGGACAGATGGTTCTTTGAAAAGAAATCTCGGAATGCTACGGTGCAGAGATGAATATATCGTTTCCAGCCCCAATCGACTGAGCGTCGGGTCTCCTGGACAGTATTGTTTTTCGACAGCTATTTCTTGAGGGTTTGGTGCTCGATTTTCCCCGACCGTGGATATGGAAGAACTGGTGGTCCATGGCGTTCGTGTGCTTCGCGATAACAACAGTCCTCTGGAGTGCTCTTCGCGGCTCGCGCGTCGAAGGATTCGTAGCTGCTGCAATTGCAGGCGGCGCGGCCATCGCAGCGTTATGGTTTCTGCGCCGCGAATACGACCGGAAAATTGCAGGCAAAGGCGCGAGAGAAGCTGAGTCGAAGTTCCTGGTTGCAACGGAAGTCAGTCTGGATGCGTTCTCGCTGCTTGAATCTGTGCGCAATGCCGCCGGACAGATCGTCGACTTTCGCATTCAGTATGTCAACGCGAACGGGGAAAAGCTGACAGGGCACTCTCGCGACCAACTCCTCGGACAGAGTCTTTGCGACAGAATGCCAATCCTCAAGGCGACCGGCCTCTTCGACCGCTGTTGTCAGGTGGTTGAAACAGGTACTCCTCTCAACCAGGAGTACCCCGTGCCTGCAGGCAATCTTCTTCAGGCCGCGTGGGTGCGTTACCAGGTTGTCAAGTTGGGAGACGGCCTCGCCGTAACCATCAGCGACATCAGCGAACGCAAGGCAGGCGAGGAACGCTACGAGCACCTGGTTGAGTTCACCGACTCCGTCATTCAGAATGCGCCCTTCAGCATCGTCGCCACCGATGTGCAGGGCATCATCACCGAGATGAATGTGGCAGCGGAAAAGCTCACCGGCTACAGCCGCGAAGACCTGATCCGGAAATCGCCACTCACCATTCTGCACGATGAGCGTGAACTGACGGCAAGGGCGGGCGATGCCCTGGACACTACCGACAACATTGAACGCTTCGGCTTCGAGGTCCTCTCTTCCGGCGCCGCCGCCGGCGAGATCGAAGAAAAAGAGTGGACGCTGGTTCGCAAGGATGGAAGCCGAACGCCAATCAATCTCGCCATGCGAGCGGTTCGCTCGGAGTCGGGCGAGATCAGCGGCTTCGTCGGCATCTCCTTCGACATAACGGAGCGGCGGCAGATGCTGCAGTACGTCACGCATCTGGCCACGCACGATCAGCTTACCGGCCTGCTTGGCCGCGCCCTGCTGCGAGACAAGACCGTTGAGGCCGTAGAGCGCGCGCGCCGTTACGGTACAAAGGTCGCGGTCTTTGTCATCGACCTCGATCAGTTCAAGCGCATCAACGATTCGCTGGGTCACACCTCAGGGGACCAGATCCTGATCGAAGCCGCGACAAGGCTGCGCCGCTCCGTCAGAAGCACCGACGTCGTCGCTCGTGTTGGCGGTGACGAATTTGTTGTTGTCATGACGGACATCACCAGCATCGCCGATGTGGAGCAGTGCGCGGCGAATCTGGTGCAGAAGCTCTCGCCTGAGATCAAGGTCGATGAGCACCTGGTCAACGTAACCGCCAGTGTCGGCGTCTGCATCTACCCCGACTTCGCCTCCGACGCGAAACACCTGATGAAGCGCGCGGACTCTGCCATGTATGCAGCGAAGGAGCGCGGGCGCAACCAGCATCAGGTCTTCAGCGAAGACATGCTAAAGGAGACCGCGGATAGACTCACCATGGAGCATGCGCTCAGGCATGCTCTCGCCAACGGCGAACTGTCGCTGCACTATCAGCCGCAACTCTCGCTCACAACCGGCATGGTCACAGGTATGGAAGCGCTGCTGCGCTGGGACAATCCCCGCCTGGGCCACGTCTCGCCCACACAGTTCATCCCGCTGGCGGAAGAGACTGGAATGATCGTCCCCATCGGCGAATGGGTCTTCATGACGGCGTGCCACGAAGGCAAGGCGCTTCAGGACGAGCTCGGCTCCGACTTCACCATCTCCGTCAACCTCTCTCCGCGCCAGCTACAGCAACGCAACCTGGTGGATGTAATCGAACGCGCCCTGGCCATCAGCGGTCTCGCACCGCGCAACCTCGAGATTGAGATCACGGAAAACATGCTGATGGTGAACTCCGAGGGCAACCTTGAAAAGCTGCAAAAGATACGCGAGCTGGGCGCGCGCATCTCGATCGACGACTTCGGCACCGGCTTTTGCAGCTTCTCTTACCTGCTGCAATACCAGGTCGATCGCCTGAAGATCGATAAGAGCTTCGTCAAGCTGGCGGGAACCGATCCGAACGCAGCAGCCGTGGTGAGGACCATCATTGCGATGTCTCACGGCCTTGCAATCAGGGTCGTCGCCGAAGGCGTCGAGACAGAAGAGCAGCTTCGCTTTCTGATGCGACGCAAATGCGACGAAGCGCAGGGAAACTACATTACCGGACCGGTGTCCTTCGACAAGTTCGCTGCGGCGATCCGGTCCTGTAACGGCCTGGGGATTCTGCAGAGCGCTCTCAGCGACTCGCAGCGTCTTTCCAGTTCATCTATACGCTCTGGCGCCGTTTGAAGAAGTGATAGATCGCCAGCAGGATGATGGCTCCAATCAACGACATGATGAACCCAGCCGATTGACCTTCCTGATAATGCCCCACCAGGCGACCAAGGAACGTGCCCAGGAATGAGCCTGCGATACCAAGGACCATCGTGATCAAAATACCTCCGGGATCTTTTCCAGGCAGAATCAACTTGGCGAGAGCACCGACAACGAGGCCAATCAACGCGGTCCACAACAGACTGAACATAGAAATCCTCCGTATATCCGTTTCCCCAAGCTTCTCAGGGCTACCAGTAAGGTGCGAACAAGAATATCCTGATCGCTTCGTAAATTGAATAAAAAAACGCTTTGCTGGAAATCTTTACGAAACGAGCCTCTCCGATGTAGCGCAGTGCTCAATAGGCGCGCACAAGGTTGATCGGAATCCTTACCTGAAAGCAGGTCGAATGTGGGCTCGAGTCCATCGCAACCGACCCCGAATGCCTGTTGACGATCCTCTGCACAGTGTCGAGCCCCAGCCCCATCGCCGTGCCCAGAGGCTTCGTCGTAAAGAATGGCTCAAAGATGCGCGATTGAATTGCTGCATCGATCCCCGGCCCATCGTCACGCACTTCGACAATGACAGTCTGCGCCGTCTGCCTGATCGTGATCGTCAGCTCACCCTCATCGTGCATCGCATCGAGAGCGTTTTCAATCAGCGCCGACCACACCTGGTTCAGCTCGCCACCATACGCGCTCACAAGGGGTAACTCCGGGTCTGCCTCCATCTGCGCCCGAACCCGCCCCATGCGCGAGCGGAACATCGCCAGCGTATTCTCGATCGACTGGACGAGATCAATCTCCTGAACCGCGGGCCGGTCCATAAACGAATAGCCGCGGATGGCGCTAATCAGCTCAAATATCCGTTCGCTGGAATCCACCACGGTGCGGGCCATCGACTCCACACGCAGCGAACCGGCAAAGGTAGCGATAGCCGCCGGCAGCACCCCTGCACTGATCTTCTCTGCCAGCTTGTCAAGCATGGCGACGGGTACTCTCCCCTCTGCAAGCGTTGGACCAACATCCCACGGCGCTGCGACGTTGTGTCTCTCAAGCCATCCGATAATCTGCTGCTCCTCGTCGCTCGCATCAAGCGGGCTGGTAGGAATCGGCGAGAAGCCCGATGATCTCTTCACCAGTTCCCTCACCTCTCTCACCCACTCGTTGTAACCCTCCAGTTCATTGTCCGACTGAAAGAGCCTGCCCAGCCGATACTTCGTTTCATCCGACTCGCCAAGCTGCGAAGCAATGATGGACGCTGATCGCTGTGCCGCAGAGGCAGGGTTGTTCAGTTCATGCGAAAGATTCGCTGCCAGTTTGCCCAGAGCGAGCAGCTTCTCCGCCTGCTCGTCCATGCGGGTAAAGTCGCGCACGCGGTCCAGCAGGAGCGTCACACACCGCTGGCCCATCGAAGGAATCGCTTGGAGCATCTCGGGGAACAGGTCTTCGTGAATGTCCAGCACCCAGACCGGGCCCACACTGCGGCCGTCCGCGCCCCACGCCTTCATTCTCGAGAACGGCAGCTTTCCCGTAACCCGCGATGTTCTGCCCACAAAGCGGGCAACCGGACCGGACTTCCGCCGGTGCGCCATCACTTCGCCGCGAAGAATGATGTTCATGTGATACGAGGGCTCGTCTTCGCAGAAGATCAGAGCGCCGTCCTGCCCCACCCGCTCGCTGCTGTGCCTCGCCAGCCAGCGGTACTCCTGGTCCATCAAGCCTTCCAGGGCCGGGATATCTTTCAACGCAGCCACAATCTGCTCAATTGGAGTCGATGTCTCCGGGGCAGCCGCAAGCACGCGGCCCACTCCCAACGGCGAGGGTGGAAGGTCGTAGCTGGCTTTGGTTGCGATCGTCAGCTCCTGTCTGCGTCGTACTTATTTGCTGTTCGCACAGAGACTGCCCCCGGCGCGGCGCAAACCCTGATTTAGATGCGCTAGGAGCGGCTTCGGCTCACAATTCTGCCTGCCTTCTTCGCGTCGCCTGTAGAGGCCCCGACAGCCGTCAGTATGTCGTCGTCCTTACGAAGGGCGACCAGCACCTTGCGTTCATCGGGAGTATCCCAGAGCCGTATGCCTCCCGTCACCGCATTGCTGTTATCGCCCACAATCACATGCGGCGGGAGATGCTTCATCAGCTTGGCATTGCCACCGCCCAGCAGAACGTAATCGCACACCAACCCAGCCTTCAGGCGGGCTATCACGTCCAGCACGGACTTGCGCCAGGCCTTCTTGCCGCGCCATTCCAGTCCATCCTTGCCCAGATATTCCTCATAGGTGCGGCCCTTCTTGTAGGGCAGATGCGCCAGTTCCAGCGGAACCACAACCCCCTCGAAGATCATCGCCGACCCCAGCCCCGTGCCCGTCCCCAGAAAGAGCATCCTTCCGCCGCGGTATCCGCCGAGCGCCTGCATCGCCGCGTCGTTGATAAAACGTAGCGGCTTGTCGAATGCCTTCTGATAGGGAAAGTCGATCCAACCAGCAGCAAGGTTGTGCGGCTCCGCCAGCGGACGGTCGTGCGACACAGGCCCGGGATAGCCGATGGAGATGCAGTCGTACCTCCAACTCTGAGTCGCCGCCTTCACCTGGTCGACCATCAATTTTGCCGTCATTGTCGGCCCGGACGGAATCTTTAACGGAACACGCTGGCTGGTCGAGGACACCTTAACGTTGGTGCCCCCTACGTCGATGACAAGGACTTCTTTCATGCGGAGAAGCATACAACGCGCGGGGCAATCCTGGGCAGCCGGAAAATCCGCTTTTCCAGCGCTCCACAGCCGAATAGGCTAACGCATTTTCCTTATAGGTGTAGTTCCTGTTTTCAGGGCCGAAGGCCTGGGTTGACAGGCCGAAGAGCAACCAGAGCGCTGAAGGCGCGACACATACGTTCTCGGAGAGGAACGTCACCTCAAGGGAAAACTCTCTTGCTGCCCTTGTCCTGAAGTGCGGCGGCTACCAGATCGTCTTTACCCCATACTGCCGGAATGCGCGGTTGGCGGTGAGAATCGGCAAGCCTTCCGAGAGCGCCTGAGCGATCAGCAAGCGGTCAAACGGATCGCTATGATGATGCGGCAGCGCTTCGAGATGAAGCACATGCTCATAACGGATAGGAAGCATCTCCATGCCATATTCATTCATCTCGTCGCGAATATAGGCGACTGACGAGCCGATGGCATTCAGCTTGCCAGTCTTGATCTTGATGGCGATCTCCCAGAGAGAGACAAGGGAGAAGACCAGCTCATGCCCTTCGGAGCGAAGAATTGTTTTGGCCTGGGGTGTGAGCCGGTGATCGTGGAGAAGAGCCCAGATGAAAGTATGGGTATCAACCAGCACCTTCATGCTGACTTCTTCTTCCTGCGAGGCTTGATCGGCCCGAGGTTGTCGAACTTGGGATCGTCCGCCTCGAAGAGCTTCTGTATTTCGAGATCGGTCTCAGGCGAGAAGGCATCAGGAGCCATCCAGATTTTGCCAATGCCTGAGCCGAGCATGTGCTTGCGCGACTTGCGGGCTGTTGGTGCGGCAAGCACCAGCTTCACCGCTGGTTTACCAGCGCGGGCGATGATAACCTCTTCCCCGCCCTCGACCGCGGCGATGAGTTTGGAGAGGTGGGTCTTGGCGTGATGGACGTTGACTTCCATACAAATCATGTTAGCTATGAAACTTAGCTAAGACAAGAGACGGTTCGCGCTTTGCGCGAATATCCTACCTTAGCGACGATGAGACCGTCGCGAAGATGGGGCACCCGATTGTGGTGGTGAAGTTAGATGTGGGCCACCCGGCCTAGATACTTCATCTCATAAACCTCCACATTGATGGATTTTAGGCCGGATTAGGCGCAACGTCTAACAAAACACTAAGGCAAAACACTAGGGCGGACTCTTTCGAGTCCGCCCTAGTGTTTTGCGTGAAGCACGTTTTGTCGTCCGCGAAAAACTTACTCCGCAGCCATCTCTTCCTGTTCGCCTTCCATGCGCATTGCCTCGAGCTCGCGCTCTTCGGCGTCGTGCGCTTCCTGAACCTCGGCCTGAACCTGGGCTGCCGCCTCTTCGAGCTCCGGTGAGAGCTGGACGTTGCGGTAGTACTCCATGCCCGTGCCGGCGGGGATCAGGCGGCCGACGATGACGTTCTCCTTGAGGCCGCGCAGCGTGTCCACCGAGCCGTTGATTGAGGCCTCGGTGAGAACGCGGGTGGTCTCCTGGAAGCTGGCGGCCGAGATGAAGCTGTCCGTCGACAGCGACGCCTTCGTGATGCCGAGCAGCAGCGAGCGTCCGATCGCGGGACGACCGCCCGTCATCAGCACGCGCTGGTTCTCCGCGTTGAAGCGGAAGCGGTCTGTCTGCTGATCGATCAGGAAGGTGGTATCGCCAACCTCTTCGACCTTCACCCAGCGGAGCATCTGCCGGACGATGACCTCGATGTGCTTGTCCGAGATGGCCACACCCTGCAAGCGGTAGACCTCCTGGATCTCGTTCACCAGGTACTGCTGCAGAGCGCGTTCGCCGAGCACCTCAAGGATGTCGTGCGGGTTGCGCGGGCCGTCGATCAGAGCGTCGCCGGCGCGGAGGCGTTCGCCTTCCTGCACGTTGACGTAGACGCCGCGCGGAACCGAGTACTCCTCTTCCTGCCCGTTGTCCGCCGTGACGTACACCTTGCGCTGTCCCTTGGTGACATCGCCGAAGCGAACCACGCCGTCGATCTTCGAGATGATTGCGGGGTCACGCGGCTTGCGCGCCTCGAACAACTCGACGACCCTCGGCAGACCGCCGGTGATGTCCTTGGTGCGGGTGGTCTCGCGCGGGATCTTCGCCAGCACGTCGCCGGGGAAGATCTCGTCGCCGTCCGCCACCATGAGGTGAGCGCGGCTCGGCATCAGGTAGCGCTTGTTGCCCTGCGCGGACTTGATGACGATGGTCGGCTGGCGCTTCTCGTCGGGCGAATCGGCGACGACGAGACGCGAGAGGCCGGTGACCTCGTCGATTTCGTCGTGAAGGGTGACGCCCTCCTGCAGGTCCTTGAACTGCACCGTACCGGCGATCTCCGTAAGAATGGAGAAGGTGTAGGGGTCCCACTCGCCCAGGCGGTCGCCGAGAGCGACGGCGTGGCCGTCCTCGACCTTCAGCTTGGCGCCGTAGACGATCGCGTAACGCTCCTTCTCGCGGCCCTTGTCGTCGACGACGGCGACGGAGCCGTTGCGGTTCATCGCCACCAGGTCGCCGGTCTTGGAGCGGACAGTGACCAGGTTGATGAAGCGCACGGTGCCGGCGTTCTTCGCCTCGATGTGCGAGGTGTCGGAGACGCGCGATGCCGTTCCGCCGATGTGGAAGGTACGCATGGTGAGCTGCGTTCCTGGTTCGCCGATGGACTGCGCCGCGATGACACCGACAGCCTCGCCCATCTCAACCATCTTGCCCGAGCCGAGGTTGCGGCCGTAGCACAGAATGCACGCGCCGCGCTTGGACTCGCAGGTCAGCACCGAGCGAATCTTGACGCGCTCGATACCCGCGGCCTGAATGGCGCTCGCCAGGTCCTCGTCGATCTCCTGGTTCACTTCGACGATGGTCTTGCCTTCGTAGTCCTTCAACTTCTCCAGCGAAACGCGGCCGATGATGCGGTCGCGCAATGGCTCGATCGTCTCGCCCGCTTCGATGATCGGCGTCACATAGATGCCTTCCACCGTTCCGCAATCGTTCTGCGAGATGATGACGTCCTGCGCCACGTCGACCAGGCGGCGGGTCAGGTAGCCCGAGTCTGCGGTCTTGAGTGCGGTATCGGCAAGCCCCTTACGCGCGCCGTGCGTCGAGATGAAGTACTGCAACACGGTCAGGCCTTCGCGGAAGTTCGCCGTGATCGGGGTTTCGATGATCTCGCCCGAGGGCTTCGCCATCAGACCGCGCATACCGGAGAGCTGACGGATCTGCTGCTTCGAACCGCGGGCGCCGGAGTCGGCCATGATGTAGATCGGGTTCATCGCCCCTTCCTTGTCCGCCTTCTTCATGTTGGCAAACATCTCATCGGCGACCTTTTCTGTCACACCCGACCACATCTGGATGACCTTGTTGTTACGCTCGCCGTTGGTGATCGCGCCGTCAAGGTACTGCTGCTGCACGTTGATGACCTGCTTTTCGGCCTCGGAGACAACGGTGTACTTCGACTCCGGGATGACCATGTCGTCGAGACCGACCGACAGACCCGACCGCGTCGCATAGCGGAAGCCGAGGTCCTTGATACGGTCCAGCGTCTTCACCGTCACCTCAAGCCCCAGGTTCAGGTAGCAGTAGTTGATCAACTGCCCCATGCCCTTCTTCTTGAGCAGGCCGTTGACGTAAGGCATCTTCTCCGGCAACGCATCGTTGAGGATCGCGCGGCCGACCGTGGTGTTGATGTACTGCTTGTTGAACTCCACCGGTTCCGTGTGCGTCAGGTCCTGGTCGTCGTAAGCAGTGGTCATGTCGAGCACAGGACCGGTGTACCGCAGACGAATCGGCGTCAGCGTCTCGACCTGCTTGGCCTCGAGCGCCATCAGCACCTCTTCGATGTTCGCGAAGACGCGGCCTTCACCCTTGGCGTTGATCTTCGCCTTGGTGAGGTAGTAGATGCCGAGAACGAGGTCCTGCGTCGGCACCGTGATCGGCTGGCCACTCGCGGGCGACAGGATGTTGTGCGAAGCAAGCATCAGGACGCTGGCTTCAATCTGCGCTTCGGGCGAGAGAGGAATGTGCACAGCCATCTGGTCGCCGTCGAAGTCTGCGTTGAACGCAGTGCAGACCAGCGGATGAATCTTGATCGCCTTGCCTTCGACGAGGACAGGCTCAAACGCCTGGATGCCAAGCCGATGCAGCGTTGGGGCGCGGTTCAGCAGAACCGGGTGGTCCTTGATCACCTCTTCCAGGATGTCCCAGACGATCGGCTCCTGCATCTCGACCATCTCTTTGGCCTGCTTGATGGTGGTGCAGTGGCCGGTCTGTTCCAGGCGGTGATAGATGAACGGCTTGAAGAGCTCGAGCGCCATCTTCTTCGGCAGACCGCACTGGTGCAGCGCCAGCTCCGGGCCAACGACGATCACGGAACGGCCCGAGTAGTCGACGCGCTTGCCGAGCAGGTTCTGACGGAAGCGGCCCTGCTTGCCCTTCAGCGTGTCGGAGAGCGACTTCAGCGGACGATTGTTCGCACCGCGCAGCACACGGCCGCGACGGCCGTTGTCGAACAGAGCGTCGACGGCCTCCTGGAGCATGCGCTTTTCGTTGCGCACGATAACCTCAGGAGCGTGCAGGTCCATCAGCTTCTTGAGGCGGTTGTTACGGTTGATCACGCGGCGATAGAGATCGTTGAGATCCGAGGTTGCGAAGCGTCCGCCATCGAGCGGCACCAGCGGGCGAAGCTCCGGCGGGATCACGGGGATCACGTCGAGGATCATCCACTGCGGCAGGTTGTCGGACTTGCGGAAGGCCTCGACGATCTTCAGGCGCTTCGAATACTTGAGCTTCTTCTGCAGCGATGACTCCTGCTTCATGCGCTCGCGCAGCTCGATCGCCAGTTCGTTGACTTCAACGCGCTTCAACAGTTCCTTGATCGCCTCGGCGCCCATCATGGCCTTGAAACCGGTGGGACGGTACTGCTGGTCGAGCTCGCGGAACTTGGTCTCGTCCTTGATGACCTCGCGCTCCTTTACTGGAGCGTCGCCCGGATCGACAACAACATACGACTCGAAGTAGAGCACTGCCTCAAGCTCGCGCAGCGAGATGTCCAGCAGGTGGCCGATGCGCGACGGCAGGCCCTTGAAGAACCAGACGTGCGAGCACGGCGAAGCAAGCTCGATGTGGCCGAGGCGCTCGCGGCGAACCTTGGAGAGCGTGACCTCGACACCGCACTTGTCGCAGATCACTCCGCGGTGCTTCATGCGCTTGTACTTGCCGCAGAGGCACTCCCAGTCGGTGATGGGCCCAAAGATGCGCGCGCAGAACAGTCCGTCGCGTTCGGGCTTGAAGGTACGGTAGTTGATGGTTTCCGGCTTGGTAACTTCGCCGTGCGACCAGCTGCGGATCTTTTCCGGGCTGGCAAGCTGAATCTTGATCGCGTCGAAGTCAGCGATCGGTCCGGTCAGTTCGAAGGGGCTGGAGCGGAACATATTTGGCGTCTCCCTTGTTCCTGCGTTAGCAGGTGTGCAGCATATGCTGCGGTTGCGAAATCTCTGCGACAACTCCCGGCGTATCGCGTTGCCGTCTTTCTGGATCTGAAGCTCAATTTCAATTGTCTTGCCGCTCGATAAAGGTGAGCGGCGCCTGAGGAGACGATCCGCCTCCTCAGGCGTTTACTGCATTAGTCGGCTGCTGCGATTGCAGGCAGCGGCTGTTTCTTCTGGTCGGCCTGCTTGACCAGCTCAACGTCAAGGCAAAGCGACTGCAACTCGCGGATCAGCACGTTGAACGACTCCGGCACGCCGGGTTCGATCGCCGCCTCGCCCTTGACGATGGCCTCGTAGATCTTCGTACGGCCGAAGACGTCGTCGGACTTCGCGGTGAGCAGTTCCTGCAGAATGTAGGCTGCGCCGTAAGCTTCGAGCGCCCAGACTTCCATCTCGCCGAAGCGCTGTCCGCCGAACTGCGCCTTACCGCCCAGCGGCTGCTGCGTGATCAGCGAGTACGGTCCGATCGAGCGAGCGTGGATCTTGTCGTCGACAAGGTGCGAGAGCTTCAGCATGTAGATGTAGCCGACCGTGGCGGGCTGCTCGAACTCCTCGCCCGTCATGCCGTCATGCAGAAGGCTCTTGCCCGAGCTTGGCAGACCAGCCGCTGCGAGCAGCGCCTTGATCTCCGTCTCGCGCGCGCCGTCGAAGACAGCCGTGCCGAACCAGATGCCGCGCTTCATGCCGGCAGCAACGCGCAGTGTCTGCTCGTCGTCGAGGCGAAGAAGCTGGTTGAGAGCAGCCGTACCCGCGAAGCGCGCCTTGAACAACTCGCGGACCTCGTTGGCGGACTGCATCGCCGCAGCCGCCTCGGCCACCTGCTTGCCAAGCTCATGTGCAGCCCAGCCCAGGTGCGTCTCGAGGATCTGACCCACGTTCATGCGCGAAGGCACACCCAGCGGATTCAGAACGATCTCGACCGGCGTTCCATCCGGGAGGTACGGCATGTCCTCTTCCGGCAGAATGCGGGCGATGACACCCTTGTTACCGTGGCGTCCGGCCATCTTGTCGCCGACCGAAAGCTTGCGCTTCATCGCGACGTAGACCTTCACCATCTTGATGACGCCCGGTGCAAGCTCGTCGCCCTTGGACATCTTGGCGATCTTCTCGTTGGTGATCTTGCGCAGAACGTCGATCTGACGTGAGGTCATCTCTTCGATCTCGTCGATCTGCTCGTTCACGCGCGGGTCCTTGTCGGCGTAACGGATACGCTTCAGGTTGCGCGTGGAGATCAGCTCGATGGTGTCGCGGTTCAACACATCGCCCTTCGAGAGCAGCTTCTTGTTCGTGCGCTCGTCGTGCAGGTCGGCCTGGACCTCCTTGCCGCCGAGAATCGCCTCAAGGCGCTTCAACCGCTCGTCGGTCAGAATGCGGATCTCGTCGGCGAGGTTGCGCTCGAGCTTCTCAATCTGCTCCTGCTCGATCTGCTTGGCGCGCTCGTCCTTCTCCTGCCCCTTGCGGGAGAAGATGCGGACGTCGACGACCGTTCCCTCGATTCCCGGAGGGCACGTCAGCGAGGCGTCGCGAACGTCGCCGGCCTTCTCGCCGAAGATGGCGCGAAGCAGCTTCTCTTCCGGCGTGAGTTGCGTCTCGCCCTTCGGAGTCACCTTGCCCACGAGGATGTCGTTGTGGCCAATCTTGGCGCCGATGCGGATGATGCCCGATTCGTCCAGGTCACGCAGCGCGTGCTCGGAGACGTTCGGGATGTCGCGCGTAATCTCTTCCGGTCCAAGCTTCGTGTCGCGGGCCTCGATCTCAAACTCCTCGATGTGGATCGAGGTGTAGTAATCCTCGCGGACCAGCTTTTCGGAGATCAGGATCGCGTCCTCGAAGTTGTAACCGCGCCACGGCATGAAGGCCACCAGCACGTTGCGGCCGAGGCCAAGCTCGCCCTGCTCCGTGCACGGACCGTCGGCGATCACCTGCCCCTTCAGCACGCGGTCGCCCTTGCGGACCACCGGCTTCTGGTTGATGCAGGTGTTCTGGTTCGAGCGCTTGAACTTCGTCAACTGATAGATGTCCGAACCGACCTCACGCGAGAGCTGCGTCGGATGATGCTCACCTTCGACGCGCACGATGATGCGCTCGGAGTCGACCGAGTCCACGATGCCGTTGCGCTTGGCAAGGATCACAGCGCCCGAGTCGCGGGCCGTGACGCCTTCCATGCCGGTTCCGACGAACGGAGCCTCTGACACGAGCAGCGGCACTGACTGGCGCTGCATGTTCGCACCCATCAGCGCGCGGTTCGCGTCGTCGTGCTCGAGGAACGGAACGAGAGACGCGGCAACCGAGACAAGCTGCTTCGGCGAGACGTCGACATAGTCGACCTCCGCCTTGTTCACCAGAATGAAGTTGCCCTGGCGGCGCGCATCGACGATGTCCTGAACGATGTTCTGCTTTTCGTCCAGCTCGATGTTGGCCTGCGCGATCGTGTGGCGGTCCTCTTCCCACGCCGACAGGTAGAAGCTGAACGGGACCAGGTCCATCGTGCGCTTCTTGTCCTTCTTCAACTGGTCGTTGAGCTTCTTCGCCTCGTTGATCTCGAGGTAGTCGCCCTGCCGCAGACCGCTCTCACCGGCGTTCGAGACGGCAACGTAGTCCAGCGCCTTGCCGTCCTTCACGCGGCGATACGGCGACTCGATGAAGCCGTATTCGTTGATGCGCGCAAAGCAGCTCAGCGACGAGATCAGGCCGATGTTCGGGCCTTCCGGCGTCTCGATCGGGCAGATGCGACCGTAGTGCGTCGGGTGTACGTCGCGGACCTCGAAGCCCGCGCGCTCACGCGACAGACCACCGGGCCCAAGGGCCGACAGGCGGCGCTTGTGCGTGATCTCCGAGAGCGGGTTGGTCTGGTCCATGAACTGCGAAAGCTGCGAGCTTCCGAAGAACTCGCGGATCGCCGCCATCACCGGCTTTGCGTTGATCAGGTCGTGCGGCATCGCCGTCGACATCTCCTGATACACGCTCATCTTCTCCTTGATCGCGCGCTCCATGCGGACCAGGCCGATGCGGAACTGGTTCTCCATCAGTTCGCCCACCGCGCGGACGCGACGGTTGCCAAGGTGGTCGATATCGTCCACCACGCCGATGTTCTTGCGCAGCTTGAGGAGATAACGGATCGTCCCGTAGAAGTCTTCGGGTGTCAACGTGCGCTTGTCGAGACCCGTCGAATCCTGGTTCTCATACAGCTTGATGTTGAACTTCAGACGTCCCACGCGCGAGAAATCGTACTTGCGCGAGTCGAAGAACATGCCCTCGAAGAGCGCCGTCGCCGTGTCGAGCGTCGGCGGGTCGCCCGGACGCAGCTTGCGGTAGATCTCGATCAGCGCCTCTTCGGGCTTGCGCACCGAGTCGCGGCGCAGCGTGTTCGTGATGATGTTGCCCACATCGTCGCGCTCCGGGAAGAAGACCTCGAAGCTGGTCACGCCCGACTGCAGGATCTTGTGCAACTTGTCGGCGGTCAACTCCTGGTTGGCCTCGTACAGGAGCTCGCCCGTCGTCAGGTCGACGACATCGGCGGCGGTCATGGCGCCGTCAAACTCCGAGGTCTCCACCTCGACCTGCTCGATCTTGTGCGAGCGCAGACCCTTCAGCGAGTGCGCTGAGATCTTGCGCGTCGCCGGGGCAATCTCCTCGCCCTTCACCGTGATCGCGCCAGCCGGACGGGTACCTTGCAGGTTGGTCGGAGTGCCCTCGGGGGCGACCTTCCAGCCCAGCTTGCCGTCCTTCACATTGATCGTGTCGACGGTGTAGAAGGTCTTCAGGATCTCCTCGTCCGTGCGCAGACCGAGCGCGCGCAGGAAGATCGTGCCCAGGAACTTACGCTTGCGGTCGATGCGGACGTACAGCGTGTTCTTCTGGTCGTACTCGAACTCAACCCACGAACCGCGGTACGGAATGATCTTGCCGAGGAAGTAGGTGCGGTTGTTCGCCGTCTCGAAGAAGACACCCGGCGAGCGGTGCAGCTGCGAGACGATGACGCGCTCGGTGCCATTCACGATAAAGGTGCCGTTTGCCGACATAAGAGGTATGTCGCCAAAGAAGACCTCCTGCTCCTTCATGTCGCGCAGCGTCTTGACGCCCGTCTCCGGGTCCTTGTCGTAGATCTTCAGGCGGATCGTGACCTTCAGCGGCGCCGAGTAGGTCATGCCGCGCTCTTCGCACTCCGCCTGGTCGTACTTCAGTTGCAGACCCACCGGGTCGCCGCACTTGGTGCAGAAGTCGGGGGTGTTCTTGTTGTACGTTCCGCAGAAGTTGCAAAGCACATCGCCCGGATGGAACGGATCGGTGATCACCATGTGGCCGCAGTGCGTGCAGGCCGTGCGCAGGTGGTTGAGCCCCTTCAGGTAGCCGCACTTGCACTCCCAGTTGCCGATCGAGTAGTCGACGAACTCGAGCTCGCTCACATTGCGGAAGTCGGTGATCGGGAAGACCGAGGTAAACACCGACTGCAGACCGTTGTCCTCGCGCTCCTGCGGAAGCTTGTCCATCTGCAGGAAGCGCTCGTAGCTGCGGCGCTGGACCTCGATGAGGTTGGGAATTTCAATTGCGGTTGGAATCTTCGAAAAATCGAGACGGCTGCGGATCGCGCGCATTTCGCTGGACATGCTCTCTCCCTGAAAACTGAACCTTCGAGGACCTTCGATGGAAGGGGAGAACCGCGGTCCCGGCTCTCCTGGTTATTGCTCTGCGCCTCTTGTTTCTTCAGGCCGTGCCGCCCTCGACTGCGGCAACCCTGTGCGCAATATGTCTGCCGTCAATTCACCACGACGACCTTCCTGCCCTGGAACCCTTCAAAAACTTTTCACAGCATTCATTCGCCTGCTGCCGGCGGAATCTGCTATAAGAAACGCGTACTGACTGGCTGCTGCGTGACCCCATGGCGCGGAAGCACCTGAAAACACGGCAAAGCGCTCGGAGGGACAGCTTCTCCCGCGAGCGCAAAGGTCGACTTGTGCACTATTTCGATCGTGATGATATAAATGTCCGCCGCCACTTTGAGGCTCGCCTTGCCCCAAATTCGCTGCTGTCTGCTTGATACCTGTGGCACTATGCGCATCCGCCGCAAGAGACGCATAATGGCCGGCCCCCTAGCCTCTTTCGCACTTAGAGGATGGACCGGAGTACAACCGTATATCTAATTTTTAGACGCCGCCGTCCACCAGGTAGCACAACGAGGCGGAACGAATCTTCTCTAGCAATAAAGAATAGCTCGTTCCGCCCGGAAGTGCAACTGCCGGAAAAACTACTTGATCTCGACGGTCGCAATGCCCTCGAATTTCTTCGCGATCGCAGCCGCGTCGTCCTTCGAGACATTCTCCTTGAGAGGCTTGGGAGCGCCGTCGACCAGGTCCTTGGCTTCCTTCAGCCCAAGGGCGGTGACTTCGCGCACAGCCTTGATGGTGTTGATCTTGTTCGCGCCGGCATCCTTCAGGATGACGGTGAACTCGGTCTTCTCTTCCGCCGCAGGAGCAGCCGCGCCGCCGCCTGCCGCCGGAGCAGCCGCCACGGCCGCAGCCGCTGCCGAAACGCCAAGGCGCTCCTCGAGCTTCTTCACCAACGCCGAAGCCTCGAGCAGGCTCAGGCTAACAATCTGATCTTCCAACTGCTGAATGTCTGCCATCATTATCTCCATGTATTACTGAACTTTAGTACCGCTTATTGCTTTGCCGGAAGCCTTACTCCGCTCCGGTTGTCAGGCCCCTGCCGGGTTTCCGTTGCGCCCAGACCAGCGCACCCGGAGAAGGCCAGACGAAACTTGTTTACGCCTCGGGAGCAGCCTCTGCCGCCGGAGCCGCAGCCCCGCCAAACTTGCCCTTCTCCACGCCCTGATTGATCACCACGGCCAGGTCGCGTCCGGTCGCATTGATCACCGTCGCCAACCGCTGCGCCGGAGCGTTGATCAGGAACAGCAGCTTCGAGAAGAGCTCTTCCCTGCCTGGCATGTTCGCCAGCTCGGTGATCTCCTGAATGTTGATGACCTTGCCGTCGACGATGCCCAGCTTGAAGGTGAACTCCGAGTTGTCCTTCACCCAGGTCGAGAGCGCCTTGGCCAAAGCCACGGGGTCGCCCGAGGTGTACGCCACAGAGTTGACGCCCTTCAGGCCCTTCAGAGCGGCCTCAATCTTCGTCCCCTCGGCCGACTTCGCGGCCAACTTGTTCTTCACCACGTGGTAACGGCCACCGGCGTTACGAACCGTCTTGCGCAGAGCGAAGTCCTTCGATGCCGTCAGCCCGGTAAATGTACCGATAATGGCCGAGGTCGAGGTCTCCAGCTCCCCTGCGAGCTTCTTTACCTTATCCGACTTCTGTGATCTGGACAGTGCCATAAAACCCTAGCCTTCACTGCTAGCTCTTGCTGCTAGCTGAAATTGTGCGCCGCAAGCCGCGGCCAAACCGAACGGCGATTTACGCCTTGCCGGCAGCCTCGGCCGCCGAGTAGTCGAGCTGAATCCCGGGGCCCATCGTCGAGCTCAGCGTCACGCCCTTGATGTACTTACCCTTGGCCGCCGAAGGCTTCGCCTTCACCACGCTCGTGATGACCGTCGTCGCGTTGTCGACCAGCTTCTGCGGATCGAACGAGAGCTTGCCCACCGGAACGTGAACCAGCGCCGTCTTGTCGGTGCGGAACTCAACCTTACCCGCCTTGATCTCCTTCACCGCATCGGCCACATTCGTGGTCACGGTACCCGTCTTCGGGTTGGGCATCAGACCCTTGGGGCCGAGAACCTTACCAAGACGTCCGACCGACTTCATCATGTCGGGAGTCGCGATCAGTGCATCGAACGCCGTCCAGTTCTCTTTCTGAATCTTCTCGACCAGCTCTTCGCCGCCGAAGAACTCAGCGCCGGCCGCCTGCGCGTCCTTCACCTTGTCGCCCGAGGCGATCACGGCCACGATCTTCGTCTTACCCAGACCGTGCGGCAAAACCACCGTGCCGCGAACCATCTGGTCCGCGTGCTTCGGGTCGACGCCCAGACGCATCGTCAGGTCAACCGTCTCATCAAACTTTGCGTATTTCGCTTTCTGGAGCAGCGGAACCGCATCCGCCAGGACGTAAGGACGGGGCTCAACGAGCGCACGCGCCTTCGCCAGATTCTTGGAGATCTTCCTAGCCATCTTTCCTCATCTCCCACCCCACTCGGAACCGTTCCTCCGGGGCGTGGTCATCGATGGTCTCAACGGGGAGTCGAGACGCTGTTATAAGTATGCCGTACCTTTACCGGATATGCAAATAAATTTGCCCTGAAAGCCACCTCCGCATCCCTCCTCCGCATAAACCGCCTCTATAATCTCCGAATGTCCGCTGCACCACCTCAAGTCTTCCGCCCCGACTCCCGCGCCGCCGACTCCCTCCGCACCATCCGCATCACTCCCGGCTTCATTGCCATGGCCGAGGGCTCCGTGCTCATCGAGTCCGGCAACACCCGCGTCCTCTGCAACGCCTCCATCGAGCAGGGCGTCCCCGCCTGGCTGCGCAACTCCGGCCGCGGCTGGGTCACGGCCGAGTACGGCATGCTTCCCCGCGCCACCCTCACCCGCACCCCGCGCGAGGCCGAGCGCGGCAAGATCGGCGGCCGCACCCACGAGATTCAGCGCCTCATCGGGCGCAGCCTCCGCTCCGTCGTCGACATGAAGGCCCTCGGCGAGCGCACCGTCGTCCTCGACTGCGACGTCCTCCAGGCCGACGGAGGCACGCGCACCGCCGCCATCACCGGAGCCGCTGTCGCTCTCGCCATCGCGCTCCAGAAGCTCGTCGCCGCCGGAACCCTCAAGGCCTCGCCGCTGCGCCAGATGGTCGCCGCCACCTCCGTCGGCATCGTCGACGGCAACGTGCTGCTCGACCTCTGCTACGAAGAAGACTCCCGCGCGACCGTCGACATGAACGTCGTCATGCTCGCCACCGGAGGCCTTGTAGAAACCCAGGCCACCGCCGAAAAGGACTCTTACTCGCGCCAGCAGTTGAACGAGATGCTCGACTACGCCGAAAAAGGCATCCGTGAGCTGTTTGCCGCACAACAGGCCGCCATCATTGCCTCCACCTAGCCCTACCGGAAAACGACTATGACAAAGCACGACAAAGACAAACGCGCCACCGGCTTTCAGGAGCTGGCCTCCCTCTGCTCCACACTTGCCGTATGGCTCTTTGTCATGAGCTTTCTCTTTCAGAACTTCGTCATTCCCTCCGCCTCCATGGCCAACACCCTGCTGGTGGGCGACCACGTCCTTGTGGAGCGCGTCTCCCTCGCGCCCTCCTCCTCCCTGGCGCCCTTTATCCCCTACGGCGATCTTAAGCGCGACGAACCCATCGTCTTCTTTCGTCCCGCACCCAACGCTCAGGGCGACCATGACATCCTCGTCAAACGGGTCATAGGCCTTCCCGGTGATCGCATCCACCTTCGCCATGGCGTTGTCTACCGAAACGGCATGGCGTTGCACGAGCCCTACGCCGCTATGCCCAACTCAAGCAACTACGATCCCTACAATGACGACTTTCCAGCCCTTCCCGCCAGCGAAGGACGCGATGTCCTTGCCACATGGTCCGTCGATCTTCCCACTCACATTCAAGGCGAGGATCTCGTCGTCCCGTCCGGTTGCTACTTCATGATGGGAGACAACCGCACCAACAGCTTCGACAGCCGCTACTGGGGTCTCGTCCCCCGCAGCAACCTCATCGGCCGCCCACTCTTTGTCTATTGGTCTTTCGAAATGCCCGAAGACGAAATGTACAAAACGTCTCTCACCGAAAGGGCCAGCGCAACCCTGCACACCGCGCTACACTTCTTCGACGAAACACGATGGAGCCGCACTCTCCACCGCATCCAGTAGGATTCCCTGCTCGCCGCATTCGAATCCTGAGACCACCTCAAGCATCTGAGATTTTGCACCCGGGCCCCCGTTTTGCAACGCCTTTCGCGGCACGCCGCCAACCGGCAAAAAGCTACTCCCTTGTCGCCATGGAGTAGTTCCGATCCGCGACAACCGCATCGCCACGCGCGATTCGGCCAATATGATGCGACAGCTTGAAGTCTGAAGAAACACTTCGCGAGCAATTCCTACTTTTCCGGAGAAGGTGACATGCGTTCATCCTTTGCTGCGTCTTTTTGTGTCTCGCTTGGCTTGCCTCTGCTTCTTGCCTGTAGCGGCGGAACATCCCCCAACCCCGGGCCCGATCCGAAGCCGGTTCCCGTCGCCGTCGCCATCTCGCCGTCCACGGCCAACCCACTGCTCGCGACTGCCGTGGGCTTCAAGGCCTCCGTGACCGGCGCCGCCAACACCGCGGTGCAATACTCCGTTGTCGAGCCGAATGGCGGCGACATCGACCCGGCCGGATCGTACTTTGCGCCAAAGACCCCGGGTGTCTATCACATTCGCGCCACCAGCCAGGCCGACCCAACAAAGTTCGCCGAGGCCGTCGTTACCGTCCGCGACTACCACGGCCGCATCGAGCGCCTCGCCCCTCCGAGCGACGGCTACGATGCCTTCGCCGCCATCCAGCTTCTCGACGGCTCCATCCTTCTCTCCGGCGGCCGCGGCATCAACGGCGTCCACAACCAGGCCGAGTTCTACCTCCCGGCGGAGGACCGTTTTCAACGCACGGGCGATATGGCCGTCAAGCGCATGTCCCACATCATGTTCGGGCTTCCCAGCGGACGCATCCTCGCCGCCGGTGGCTACGACATCGCCAGCGGGGCGCGCACGGGCGACCCCGTCATTCGCGGCACCGAGATCTACGACCCAGCCACGCGCCAGTGGACCGCCGGGCCGGAGATGACCGTTCCCCGCCGCGGCCACGTCTGGGCCAGGCTCGGCGAGGGCGACGGCCGCGTCCTGATCACCGGGGGAATCCAGCTCTACGGCAATGAGTTCGGCGCCTCCGTCAATACCGAGCTCTTCGACGCCGCGACCATGCAGTTCACCGCCGGGCCTGCCATGAATACCGGGCGCTGGCTCCACACTATGACGCGCCTTCGTGACGGCCGCATACTCGTCGTAGGAGGCCGCAGTAACAACTGCACCGGGCGCTGCCCCGTCTTCTCGCTCGACTCGGCCGAGCTCTACGATCCCGCAACCAGCACCTTCCGCCCCACCGGCTCGCTCCACGTCAGCCGTTACAACCACACGGCAACACTGCTCGACGACGGAAGGGTGCTGATCGTTGGGGGAGAGTCCACCGACAACCTGTCCACCGGCACCGACCAGGTCGCCGAGGTTGAAATCTACGACCCGGCAACTGGCGTCTTCACGAACGCCGGCCTGCTCCAAGTGGCGCGCGGAAGCCATACCGCAACCGTGCTCAACAACGGGCGCATCCTCCTCGCAGGCGGTGAGCGCATCAGCGGAGTGGCCACCACGGCCACCGAGATCTACGACCCCGCAAGCCGCACCTCGACGATGGGGCCGGACCTGAACGAGCACCACGTCCGCGCCCTCGCGTTCCGCAACACGGCCACGGGCGACGTCATCATCCTCTCAGGCTCCAACTCCAACCAGCCCGTGCCGGTCGCCGAGGTCTTCCGCTAGATCGCCTCGAAGGGCTCTAGTGGCACGCCGAAACGTCCTCAAACGCTCCGCCCGGAATCGCCTGCGACGCCATCCCCTGGGCACACGCCAGAATCTTCTTGTCCAGAGGATCGTTATCCAGCGAGTCGGGAGGGACATAGGTCAAGGTCGTCCGCAGCGCCAGGAAGCGGTCGCTCAACTGTCCCACCATCGCCATGTCGCTCTGTAACAGCGGCAACGCCTGCCGGTCGGCGTCCGTCGTCGCCGAGGCGGTCGCCATCGCCATCTTGTCCTGCGCTGTCCTGCGATAGTACGAGACCCAGCTCTCCTCCACCGGGTTGTTCGTCCGGATCGCGTTCTCGAGCGCGCTGCGCCACTCGCGTGCTACCGTCAGTTGCTCCACCCCCGCGCGCAGAAACTCCCGCGAGTATCCCTTGTCTTCCTTCGGCAACGGAGCTGGCTGTCGCGGTACAACCGGAGCGGCAGGGGCTGGAGCAGGCAGCGTCAGCACGATACGGTTGTCGTTAAATCCCAGCGTCGCACCTGACACACGTGCCAGCGCCTCGACATCGACGTAGGAGCGGCCATTGCGCGTAATCACCGGGGCCTGGCCTGTACGGCCGCTCACGGTCAGCACGGCGTTCTGCGATACGTGCTGCGATGAGCTCTGCGCCATCCCCACTGCCGTCATCCCCAGAAGCGCCAGCACTCTTACCATCATTTGCCTCCTCCACTGCCCTCATTTAGAAGATTACGCCCCTGCCATCCCCTCCCTTGCCCCAAGAAGTTCAGCAATTCATGGAACTCTTTGCCCGCACGGCGTAATCATCAACACACATGTTTAACGGCTGGCTCCATCATCGTTTCCAGAAGGACTCCGACACTGAGGTCGTCCTTGCTGCGCAACAAGGGTCCTCCGATGCCATCGCCGCTCTTTACGGTAGACATAGCCCTCTCGTCTACCGCTTCGTCCTTCGTCTCAGCCGTGACACTGCCACAGCGGAGGAGATCACCCAGGAGGTCTTCCTCGCTCTGCTTCGCCACACCGAGCGCTACGACCCCAGCCAGGCCTCGCTTTCCACCTGGCTCTGCGCCATAGCCCGCCGGCAGCTCTGGCGCCACTTTGAGCGCAACCAGCGTTTTGTCCCTTTCGATTCCGCAGACGATCACCTCGAACCCACCTCCCCCGACGACGGCCCAGATGAACTCCTCTCCCGCGCCGAAGCTATTGCCATCATCCGGGCCGGACTTGATTCACTCCCGCTCCTGCTCAAAGAGGTCATCGTCCTCTGCGAGCTCGAAGAGCTCACCTACCAACAAGCCTCCCTTATCCTCGCCGTGCCCATTGGAACCGTACGTTCACGTCTGCATCGCGCCAAGGCCAGACTCACCACCCTCCTGCGCACCTCTACGGAGAACCAGCCATTATGAACCGCACAAACAACCACGACGAAATCAATCTCGACCATCTGCTTGAAGACCTGCGTCGCGAGCATCGTTCCATCCAGCCGCCCGCTGCTCTCGTGGAGACCCTCATCGCACATCACAGCTCCGACGCTTCGGGCAATACTCGCCGGACAGCGGGGTCGCGTCTATGGTTTCTCACACTGGCAACTTCAACAGTTATAGCCATCGCTGTCCTGCTCCTCCGTCCGCATTCGGCGGCGGCGCCATCCGTCCTCCAGACACAAACCGCACCACTGCAATCAAGGCCCGCTCAAATACCACCCGCGCTCAACACAAGAGCGCAGCCCACTCCTCGTCCACTCGTAAAGCGTCCGACCACACGGCGGATCATGAGTTCACACGACTCTTTTGTCCAGCTCCCCACCAGCACGGGCCTTCCTGAACCAACCCAGGCCGTGCTCATTCGCACACGCATCGACACAAGTTCTCTTCGGAGCTACGGTCTTACCCCTCCGCCTCCAGGAGCGCCACAAACCATTCTTGCTGAATTTCTCATCGGCGATGACGGCCTGCCTCGCGCCATTCGCCTTGTTCGATAACCAGTCCCAACCTCTAACTCAACGGAGAGAAACATGAACTCAACATCCTGCACTCTCGCTTTTATCCTTGCAGCATCATCCTTTGCTCTGGCACAGCAGGCACAACCCTCCAACCTCGTTCAACTCGCAAGCCTCTCTGCATCGCCGGACGAATCCGCACAAGAGGCCGAGCGCGCCGCTCAGGCTGAGATCCGCGCAAAGAAAGAAATCCAGGAAAAGATCGAAGTTCTCGCCGCCCACAGCAAGGTCGTCGCCGGCAAGCCCTACTCTGCCAACTCCACTACAGAAGTCGTCCAGACCCTCACCGACGGCAATCGCATCGTCCAGCACAGCTCCAGCGTCTTCTACCGCGACAGCCAGGGACGCACCCGCCGCGAGCAGACCTTCCCCGGCTTTGAAAACTCTCCCGGCGAAACCAAGATCTTCATCGACGACCCCGTCGCCAAAAACGCCTATGTTCTCGATCCCCACGAAAAGATCGCGCACACCGTCTCTTCTTCTCGCGAGGTCATGCTCAAAATCGAGCGCAGCAACGACACCATGGCCAATGTCAAACTACCCAAGCTCGATGAGGCCCACGACATCACCTCCGACCAGCTCGGAACCATGAATATCCAGGGCGTAACCTGCATTGGCAAACGCCAGACCATCACCATCCCCGCCGGTCAGGTCGGCAACGAGCGCCCCATCGCCATCGTCACCGAGACCTGGTTCTCTCCCGACATCGATGCCGTCGTCCAATCCACCACCACCGACCCACGCTTCGGGCAGACCACATATACCCTCAAGAACCTTCAGCTCAAGGAGCAGCCTGCTGCATTGTTCGCACTACCCAACAACTACCGCCTCCTGAACTAGCACCAACCATCTCGAAATAGATCTCGAATTTTCCACCGGAGCCTGCCGGTACCCAAGCTCCGTCTCCGGGCTTGGGTTTCTTTCTTGACGATGCGACATAACCTGACAAAACGGTTTTCGAGTGAGAGCTGGACTCCCTCTCAACATCTCAAAAACATTGGCCGGGCGCACGGAGGTCCAAGCCTAAGTTCAGTTTTTCGAAGACCCTGCATACTTAGTTATGAGGGAGGGTGCCTCGCTGCGCGATCCTTTCAGCGCGTGTAAAATGGCAGCCAACCTCAATTTCAGGAGAAGAAGTGCAATGTCGAAGCTGACACCAGGGAAACTCGCAGGACTCAAGGCTGTATCCGACTCGCGCGGCGTCATCGCCGCCGCCGCCATGGACCAGCGCGGCTCGCTTCAGAAGTCACTCGCCAAGGAGCGCGGTGCCGCCGCCAACGGTCAGGATCTCGAGGAGTTCAAGGTCCAGGTCACCGACGTCCTCACCCGGCACGCCTCCGCCATCCTGCTCGACCCAGAGTTCGGTCTCCCCGCCTCCAAGGAGCGCAACAAAGCCGGGCTCCTGCTTGCCTATGAGAAGACCGGATACGACGCCGCCACTCCCGGCCGCCTGCCCGACCTGCTCGACGTCTGGAGCGTTCGCCGCCTGAAGGAAGCAGGCGCCGACTGCATCAAGATCCTTCTCTACTACACGCCGTACGAGAAGAGCGCCATCAACGACCACAAGCATGCCTGGGTCGAGCGTATCGGCGACGAGTGCCTCGCCCACGACATCCCCTTCTTCCTCGAGACCGTGGGATACGATGCCGAGGGCGGCGACGAAAAGTCTCTGGCCTACGCCAGGAAGAAGCCCGAGGTCGTCTCCGGCTCCATGGCCGAGTTCGGCAAGGACCGTTACAACGTCGATGTGCTCAAGGTCGAGGTTCCAGTCGAGATGTCCTTTGTTGAAGGAACAAAGGCCTTCAAGGGCGAGCGAGCCTACACCCGCGCAGAGGCATTGCAGCACTTCCGCGATGCCGAAACCATGACGCACAAGCCTTTCATCTATCTCTCAGCCGGAGTCTCGAACCCTGTCTTCATCGAGACCCTCGAACTGGCAGCCGAGTCGGGAACCAGGTTCAACGGCGTCCTCTGCGGCCGTGCGACCTGGAAGGACGGCATCCCGATCTTCGCCAAGCAGGGCGCCAAGGCCTTCCGGCAGTGGCTGGAGACCACCGGCGTGGAGAACATCAACAACGTCAACAACGCCCTCAAGGCCGCAAGCCCGTGGTACCTCAAGTTCGGCGTCAAGAGCCTTGCCGAGCTGGGCTGATATCAACCGTCTCTAAATATAAAAGCGGCGAACCATTGAGGTTCGCCGCTTTTTCTTTGTACTTTGTACTGCATTTACATCGTCTGTACTGCTCTCGAACAACGTCCTGCAAACTTGAAAAAAAAGAGCGGGGCCGACGGGATTGCAGCCCCGCTCCTGCGAAAAATCAATCTCTTTAGATCACGGTCTCGCTGACTCGCGTGCGATACCGCATATGCAACTTCTCCATCTCCACGTAGACGTGCTGGCCATTCTGCTCGCGCCGCTCCGTCCATCCCTCGATCACCTCAATGCAGGCGTGGTCGATATAGCGCAGGTTCACGCCGTGGATGTGGACCTTGCAGCCAGGCTTCACCTGATCGAGCGCCTGAGATATCCGCGGAATGGCGAGGAAGGTGCCGACACCGCTCAGGTGCACGTGCGTGCTGTCGCTCTCTTCCGTTACCTTCGCTTCAAGATGGGTGACCTTGTACAGCAGGCGGAACAGGGAGAGACCCACTCCAACCAGTACGCCAGTCAAAAGGTCCGTCGCCACAATGGTGAGCATTGATGCGAAGTAGATCAGTACCGGCACTCTGCCGAAGCGTCCCAGCTTCTTTATCTCCGCCGGCTTCACCAGCTTGATGCCGACCAGGACGAGCACCGCTGCCAGGCTTGCGGTTGGGATCATGCGCAGGATCGATGCGAAGAATACCACCGCAAGCAGCATCCAGGCGCCATGCAGAATGGCCGAACGCCTGGTCTCTGCACCGGCCTGTACATTGGCCGAGCTGCGCACAATCACTCCCGTCATGGGAAGCGCGCCAACCAGGCCGCAGAGCATATTGCCGACGCCCTGCGAGGCAAGCTCGCGGTCATAGTTTGTCTTCGACCGTGTCTGCATCTGCTCAACCGCGGCGGCGGAAAGTAATGTCTCTGCGCTGGCAATGAACGCAAGCGCCAGTGAGGTGCCGATGATCGCGGAGAGCTTGATCCCCTCTAACGAAGCCAGCGACGGCAGGGAGATCATCTCGCTGAGGTTTGCCGGGACCGCCACGCGGTGCACCCCGAGCGAAAGGGCCTGTGCGAGAGCGGTAGCTGCTGCAATCCCCAGCAGCGCTCCAGGAAGCAGCTTCAACTTTGCCGGGCGAAACTTCTCCCACAGCAGGGTGACGACAATGGTCGTAAGCCCTACCAGTGCAGCTCCCTCTTCCTTACTGCCGTTCAATGGGAACAGGCCGCCGAAGATCGCGCCCCACATCGCCACGATATTTGCAGGGCCGCTGTGCTCGGGAGACCGGTCGAGGACAACTTGAAACTGCTGGATCACGATCAGCACGCCGATACCTGCAAGCATGCCGTGGATCACCTCAGGCGATATAGCGCGGAACCAGCGGCCCGTCTTCAGAAGCCCGGCGACAAGCTGCACGGCTCCGGCGATCATCAGCAGTGGGCCAAGGGCCCCGACACCATGCTCCTTGACCATTTGAAAGACGATGACGGCGAGACCTGCCGCGGGCCCCGACACCTGAAGCGCCTGCCCGGAGAGAAACCCGACGACAAGGCCGCCGATGATTCCGGTGACAAGTCCCGCAGCCGGTGGCATGCCTGACGCAAGGGCTATACCCATGCAAAGGGGGAGGGCTACGAAAAATACAACCAGTGACGCCGAGAAATCTCTTAACCACGCAACCGAGCCAGACACTGCCGCACCCGGTGGAACTCCAACTGGGAGCTCGCCTGAATTCTTCTCTGGATAAATATCACTCGATTTACTCATACGATCTCCTTTACGCGATCTTTCGTTCTTGCCGGGTTCGTGGCTCGGGTGTTGCGAGCGTCTCAGGGAGCAGCGGGAAGAATGCGCCCTGCTGAGAATCAAGGCTACGGATTCCGCCACTCGCGATGTCGTACATCCATCCGTGAATGGCGAGCTTGCCCTGTTTCAATGCCTCGTCGACGGAGGGGTGCATCGACAGGTTCTGCATCTGGACGATGACGTTGGCCTCCGTCACGGCCTTCAACGTCTCCTCAAACGACATCGACGCTGAAGTCTTGAGCATCCTCGTCAGCCATCGCGCCGACGGTCCCGCGTGCTCCAGCCAGCCGCGCACGACCGGCAGGGATTCAAGCGCTTCGGGCTTCAGGATCGCCTTCATCGCTCCGCAGTCGGAGTGCCCGCAGACCACAATGTCCTGGACCTTCAGAGCGCGGACGGCGAATTCGATCGTCGCCGGAACACCGCTCCCTGTTTCAGTTGGAGGAGGAATCAGATTGCCCGCGTTACGACATGAAAACAGAGCGCCCGGACCGCACTGCATCATCATCTCGGGCATCACGCGCGAATCGGAGCAGCAGATAAACAAGGTGCCAGGGTTCTGCACGTTGGCGAGCTTCTCAAAGAGCTTTGCGTGTTGCGGGAAGACCTTGGAACGAAACCGGCTATAGCCATCGATCAGTTGCTGCATCGTCATCTCCATCGGCCCTGAACCTGAAGGCAGTCCGGCCGTTGTGATCGTCGAAACGGGTACACCCATGCAGAAGGCCTAAGAGCTTCGAGGAGAAGCTTTCGGATAACTCAGGCAGAAAGACGCCTGTGCCTACGCAAGATGCAGTTTTGCGACTGGAGAGTTCTAAGCAGCGATGGGAGGAGCCCGTCCAAGACCGGGCGCACGAGGAGCAGAGCCCAGGGCCACGACATTTTCGCGGGCGAGCAGTTCCTGCCGCTCTTCAGGCTGAGCGAGTACGAACGTCCGGGTGACGATAGCCGCCTGGAGGCTTGGGGTTCCCGCGGCCGGCCGCATGGAAAGAGCCGCCTTGGGAAGATGATCGACGACCGAGTGGTCGAAGACGGCATCGATAGACGACATCAGGTTGTAGCGGCTGTTGCGCGATCCCGCACGGCGCGTCGCGTGAACGGAGATATGCGAGTAGTTAACACGAGTATGGCGAACTAAATGTTCGCCATGTGTGATTCCCAGAATGCATAGAAGGTTAAGCCCGGCGAAGATTACACCCAGCAATAACTTGTTCGATATGGATTTCTGTCCAATCACGGCAATCGTATTTTGAATACTACGCTTATCGACGCAGATGTCAACCGGTCGTTATCACAAAAGCTGAGAATCCTTCAGTGGGCCTTCATATTCATTTCTTACCATGATGATCATGCTTTCCGGCCGCGCACACCACCTTCGATGGGTCCTTCCGATCGCTGCGTCGCTTGCGACGCATTTCGCAGTTTGCCAGACACCTGCCGCAACACTTCCTGCGGGAACCCCTCTGCCGGTCTACATCGACGATCACATTCCCATGCACGCTGGAGAACCGATCCGTGCACATCTGCTCTATCCCGTTTACGTCGGCAATGTTCTGATTCTTCCTGAAAAGACGATTGTTACAGGAGTGGTAAAAGAGCTTCACCCCAATCGCTCACAACGCAACAACGCGCGGCTCAACGGGGATTTCACGCCCTTTCATACGCCGGTAGTCGGCTTCACTGGGATCACTCTTCCCGATGGCACGACGCTCCAAATGACAACAAACACGGCGACGGATGGGGCGCCGCTTTACCGGCTCGTCGCTCCGCCTCCACGCAAAGGCGGATTCATTCGCAAGCAGTACGACACAGGCATGCTGATTCTCCACGAACAGCTTGACGTGATCACGGCTCCACATAAGGGCGATCGCCTTTTGCAGCTTTTCTATCGCCAGCTCCCCTATCATCCTGAACGCATCGAGAGAGGAACAGCATGGACGATCGAGACAACAGATCCCGTCGAGATTCCAGCACAGCCCGCATTTCCTGTTGCCGCAACAACTCCCGATAAGACGAAGTCCCCGGCTGCACACGACTCTCAGCAGAGCTGGTTTGTACAGGCATATCTCGGCAAAGAGCTGAGTTCCGCTACAGCAAAGGTGGGCGAGCCAATCAAAGCAACCGTTGCCGAGCCGATCTACAACCCTGACCACACCATTGCCGTGCCGCAGGGCGCGACGCTGGTGGGGGCCATCACCAAGGCAAAGCCAGCCCGCCCCTTCGGCCGCGCCGGAACACTGGGCTTTGACTTCAGCCAGTTGATTTTGCCTGACGGTTACACGCAGAGCATCCAATCGGAGTTGAAGGGCATCGACTCGGCATCCACCGTCGATCTGGAGATGAACTCCGAAGGCAAAGTTCAGCCGAAGCCGCAGGACAAGATCGTCGTCCCACTTCTCCTTGCGCTGCTCGCGACCCGTCCTCTTGACGAAGACAGAGACTTCCAGGGAGGCCGAAACTTCGTAGGAGCAAATGGCTTCGGCCTGATCGGCAACATCGTCGGCCTTGCCGGTGGCTCAAAGTATGTCGCCACAGGTATCGGGGCCTATGGCACTGCCATCTCGCTGTATCGCCGCTGGATCGCCAGTGGCCATCAGGTCACCTTCCCTCCCGACACGCGCATTGTTCTCCAGACGACGGCACGGAAGTCTACCGTACTGAAGCCTTCATCTCGCTAGAATGCCTCTACTCCCACTCGATCGTGCCAGGCGGCTTCGAGGTAATGTCGTACACCACGCGGTTGATCCCGCGCACCTCGCTCACGATGCGGCTGGAGATGGTTCGCAGCACCTCGTATGGCAATGGGGCCCAGTCGGCGGTCATGCCGTCTTCGCTCTCCACCGCACGGATCGCGCACGTGTACGCATACGTGCGCTGGTCGCCCATCACGCCCACGCTCTTCACCGGCAGCAGCACAGCAAAGCTCTGCCACACCTTGCGGTAGAGTCCCGCAGCCTTAATCTCCGTGACAACGATCTCGTCGGCCTCCTGCAACAACGCCACACGATCGGCTGTCACCTCGCCCAGAATGCGGACCGCCAGACCGGGCCCCGGAAAGGGCTGCCGCTCCAGAATCTCTTCCGGCATACCGAGATCACGGCCGATGCGCCGCACCTCGTCCTTGAAGAGATCGCGCAGCGGCTCGATCAGCTTCAGCTTCATGTCCTCCGGCAGACCGCCGACGTTGTGGTGGCTCTTGATCGTGTGCGAGGGCCCGTGCACGCTCGACGACTCGATCACGTCCGGATACAGCGTTCCCTGCACCAGCCACGCAACTTCCTCGCCCGCGCTCTTTTCCGCTTCGAATATCTTCGCCGCCTCGTCGTCGAAGACCGCGATGAACTCGTTGCCGATGATCTTTCTCTTACGCTCAGGATCGGTCACGCCCGCCAGCTTCGTCAGGAAGCGTTCACCGGCATCGACAGCGACCACGTTCAGGCCAAGGCCCTCGCGCATCGTCTTCTGCACCTTGCGGAACTCGTCCTTGCGCAGCACGCCGTTGTTCACGAAGATGCACGTCAGCCGGTCGCCGATCGCGCGCGCCACCAGAACGGCCGCAACCGACGAGTCGACGCCGCCGCTCAGACCGCAGATGGCATGGCCATCTCCCACCTGCGCCTTGATGCGCTCTACTGTCGACTGGATGAAGTGCTCGGGCGTCCAGTCCGGCTTTGCGCCGCAGATGTCCAGGCAGAAGTTCTTCAGCAGCTCCATTCCCTGCCGCGTGTGCGCGACCTCGGGATGAAACTGCACTGCCCACATCCTTCGCTCCTCGTTCGCAATTCCAGCGACGGCGTTCGCGGTCTTCGCCGTCAGACGAAATCCCTCGGGCAGCGTCTTCGCTTCATCGCCGTGCGACATCCACACATCGAGCGTCTGCGGCAGGCCGCGGAACAGCGCCGTCTCCGCGACGACGCTCACCTCCGCGTGGCCGTACTCCCGCGCTGGCGCGGACTCCACCTTGCCGCCAAGATGATGCGTCATGAACTGCAAGCCGTAGCAGATGCCAAGCACCGGAGTGCCCATCGCCAGTACTGCGGGATCGGCCGCGGGAGCGTCGGCATCGTAGACCGAGCTCGGGCCGCCCGACAGGATCACGCCCTTCGGCTTCAGATCGCGAATCTTTTCAAGCGGCGTCGTGCAAGGCAGCACGACTGAGAAGACGTTGAACTCGCGGATACGCCGCGCGATCAACTGCGTATACTGCGATCCAAAATCCAGAATGACTATCGTTGAGGTGTCCACACTTCGAGTGTAAATGGCCGCGCGCGTCGGGCGCATTCATCTGCCGCCGCGGTCCTCATACGCCTTCCACAGGCGCATATATCCCACAAGACGGGCCACATGGAAGAAATCGGAGGCGACGAAGTAGAGCACCGCCACGCCCGCCCACCACGTATAGAGAAACTCCGTCGTGGCAATACTCTCAAACGGCAGCGGGGTCGCGGAAAAGACCATCGCCAGCACGATCAGCGCAATCTTGACGATTCCCATCACCAGGTTGATCTCCACCAGCTTGCTCTTGAGCGGCCCCAGCCGAAAGGCATCTCTCAGGCTCGCAACAGGGCCGGTATCGTGCAGCATCGCCAGCAGCGGGGCCACGCCGAAGATCCAGCTCACGACGGCCCACAGCGTAAACAGCCCCAGCGTCGAAACGATCGCAAGTGCGAAGTAGCCGACCAGGTTAGGCTCGCCCCCGCGCAGAACGGGACCAGTGACGGTCGCGCCAGCAGCCCCCTGCAAGCACAGGAACCACAATACGAAGCTCGCCGTCAGCCCCGCCACGCGGATCGCCTGTAGCGCCATCAGCGTCCACGGCCGCGAGTGCAGCGTGGGATCGATGCGGCGCATCACTACCGTCCGCCCCAGCGAGGACCACACAACCCACGTCACCAGCAGCAGAGGCGCAAGCCACACCGCGACCTGCATCAGCGGAGGCAGCAGCACATCCATCGCAACGGCAAGCGTCTCCGCCGCCTGCATCGGCTGCGTCACGGTCATCTTCTCAAGCGCGACCACGTTCAACGGCACAGAGGCGTACAACCGTGAGCCCACACGCCAGAGCAAAAGCAGCGCCGGAATGCCATAGACCCATCGCCACAGCACCTCCAGCAAAGTCAGTGAAGGCCGCGACCAGCACTCCGACAACACGTGAACGAACGACTGCGTCGCACGAACTTCGCCACCTGCGGTCGAGACGATGACGTCTCCCTTATTCATGGCCCTTTTCACTACTTCACCACAAGGTTCACGAGCTTGTTCGGCACGACGATGATCTTAACCACCGTCTTGCCCGTAATCCGCGCCTTCACCTTTTCATCGGCAAACGCGGCCGCCTTCACCGTCTCCTCGTCGCTTCCCGCCGCGACCTTCACCACGTTCACCAGCTTGCCGTTGACCTGCACCGCAATCTCAACCTCGTCTTCGCGCGCGAGCTCTTCGTTGGCCGCTGGCCACATTGTGCGGAAGACCGTGCCCTCGCCGCCGATCTGCTCCCACATCTCCGCCGAGAAGTACGGCGCAAACGGAGCGAGCAATAGCACCAGGTTGCGGAAGATCTCCGCCACTGCCGCCGGCGAAACCTCGCCCGCGTCGATGGCCGCCTCCGCCGCGACAAGCTCGTTGATTAACGTCATGATCGCCGCAATCGACGTATTGAAGTGCCAGCGTCCGCTGAAGTCGTGCGTGATCTTCGCAATCGTCTGATGCAGCTTGCGCAGCAGCTTCTGCTCGGTTGCAGAACCTCCAGTCAGCGCCGCATCTGAAGCAGTTCGCGTCGTCTCCGCATACTTCGTGGCCAGGCGATAAACCCGCCCCAGAAACCGGCTCACACCGGCGACGCCTTCTTCCAGCCATTCCAGGTCGCGGTCCGGCGGCGCCGCAAACAGCGCGTACATCCTCGTCGCGTCCGCGCCATAGCGCGCAATCATGTCGTCGGGCGAGACCACGTTGCCCTTCGACTTCGACATCTTCGCGCCGTCCTTGATCACCATGCCCTGCGTAAACAGCCGCTCGGCAGGCTCATCGTTGCGCACCAGCCCCAGGTCGCGCATCACCTTCGTCCAGAAGCGCGAGTAGATCAGGTGCAGAATCGCGTGCTCCACGCCGCCGATGTACTGATCGATCGGGAACCAATAGTCCGCCTTGCCGCTGTCGAACGGCGCCGCCGCATTCTTCGCGTCCGTATAACGGTAGAAGTACCAGCTCGAGTCGACGAACGTGTCCATCGTGTCGGTCTCGCGCTTCGCCGGCCCGCCGCACACCGGACACGTCGTGTTGAGGAACTCCGCGACCTTGCCCAGCGGCGAGCCGCCCTCCTGCGTAATCTCGATCCGCTCCGGCAGCAGCACCGGCAACGCGCTCTCCGGCAGCGCAACCACGCCGCCCGGCTCCACTCCCGCGTGGCCGTTCTGGCAATACACCATCGGGATCGGCGTCCCCCAGTAGCGCTGGCGGCTTACTCCCCAGTCCTTCAGGCGGTACGTCACCGTCGGCTCGCCAAAGCCCTTCTGCTTCGCGAACGCTGCCATCTTCTGCTGCGCCTCGACGCATCCGAGCCCCGTCCACTCGCCCGAGTCCACCAGCACGGCATCGTCTTCCGCCGTGAATGGAAGCTCCGGTTCGCCGCCTACCCTCGGAGCGATCACGCGCTTGATCGCAAGGCCATACTTCGTCGCAAACTCGAAGTCGCGCTCATCGTGCGCCGGAACGCTCATGATCGCTCCCGTGCCGTAGTCGGCGAGGATGTAGTTCCCCACCCTGATCGGCACACGCTCCCCGTTGAACGGATTCACCGCGAACCGCCCCGTGTCGACGCCATGCTTTTCGATGTTGCCCAGCTCGTCGGACTCGCGCGCCTTCTGCTGTTCGGCCAACAGCGCTTCAATCTTCGCCGCAAGCACCGAGTCCTCGGCCGCAAACGCCTTGGCAACGGCATGTTCAGGAGCAAGCTGCACCGAGGTCGCGCCGAAGATCGTATCCACGCGCGTTGTAAAGACCGTGATCACATTTTTCGAAGTGTCATCCTGAGCGGAGCGCAGCGCAGTCGAAGAGCCTGCCCTGAGCTTGTCGAAGGGATCTGCGTTTGTTTTTCCAACCGCGCCATCGACGGCAAAGTCAACCAGAGCCCCCTCGCTGCGGCCGATCCAATTGCGCTGCATCGTGCGAACCTTCTCCGGCCAGCCCTCAAGCTTGTCGAGGCCGTCCAGCAGCTCATCCGCATACTTCGTGATCTTCAGAAACCACTGCGTCAGGTCGCGCTGCTCGACAATGGTCTCTTCGTGCCGCCAGCAGCGGCCGTTCACCACCTGCTCATTCGCGAGCACAGTCTGGCACTCCGGGCACCAGTTCACCTTGCTCTTCTTGCGATAGGCGAGTCCCCTCTCAAACATCTTCACGAAGAACCACTGGTTCCAGCGGTAGTAATCCGGCAGGCAGGTCGTCACCTCGGTCGACCAGTCATAGCTCAAACCCATGCGCCGCATCTGCTTCTTCATCGCCGCGATGTTCTGCAACGTCCACTCGCGCGGCGGAGTATTGTTCTTGAGCGCGGCATTCTCCGCCGGCAGCCCGAAGGCATCCCATCCCATCGGGTGCAGCACGTTGTAGCCACGCATCCACATATGGCGCGCCAGCGCGTCGCCAATGGAGTAGTTGCGCACGTGCCCCATATGCAACTGCCCGCTCGGGTACGGCAACATCTCGATGCAGTAATACTTCGGCTTGCCCGAATCGTGTCCTTCGGCGGCGTACAACGCGGGATCGGCGTCCCACCGCGCCTGCCATCGTGCCTCAATCTCCGCCGGGTTATAACGCCCCAGGCGCTCGTTCTCGTCCTTCACAATCTCAGCCATATCTCTGATTGTAAAGAAAAACTCGCGCCCTACCGGGCAAAACGCAGAACCCTCACTACTTCGTCGTCACAGGAGTGACAGCGTCCTCAGCCTCCAGCCGCTTCACGCGCCTGAAGGCGACAACCTCGCCCTTCTGGTCGCAGACCATCTGCCACAGCTCGCCGGTCTGCTGGTTCAGAAGAAAGGTGTGCGCCTGCATTCCATGATCGGTCTTGTGGACAGCGGACTGCACGACCGTGAAGTGCAGCGGTACCGCCGCCACAGGGTCCTTCGTCCGGACGATGCGAAGCATGAAGAAAAATACGCCGAGAATCGCAGCCAGGTAGAACGACCAGGTAAAGATCCAGTACCACAGGTTCAAACTCGTCTGCGACTGCTTCAGCTTCGTTTCACGGTCGCGCTGTTCCTTCGCGAGCCTCGCCGACTCCACGGGATCGGGGATGAGCACCGGCGCCGCCACCTTCGCCGCAAGCTCCGCAATCAGCTCTTTCTTTCTCCGAACGTTGTTGAGCCACAGCAGATACACGACGCCGCCGAAGCTGCTGATCCCGAATAGCAGCACCACCGCCGCAAGGCACGCCTTCGCCTCCTCCGGCAGCTTCGCCCCCTCTTCCGGATGCAGAAAGACACCCGCCATCACCGCGCCGGAGATCCCCACGATCCACTTCACGGCGTCGATGTAACCCAGGGCCGCGTCTTGAGCTGTGTCAGCCATCAGACCTCATAGCCGGGCGGCTTCTCCATAAACGCCGTCAGATCATCCGGCATCAGAAGCTTTCCCTTCCGCGCTGCGGCCTTTTTGATCACATCGTCCAACATGTACTCACCCTCCTGCAGCCAGTGGTGGAACATCTCTTCCCGTCGCTTTCCCTTCACCCGCGAGGCCCGCGTCAACAGAAAGCCCATGATCTCCAGCATCTTCGCGGTCACTCCCGCAGCGAAGACAACCCTCCCGTCGTCCCTCGCCTTGAAGAGCGTGTTGACGCAGGACATCATCACTGTCAGCCCGACGTTCATGTCCTCGCCAGAGATGTCCCAAAAGCTCTCCGCGCCGGAGACGTTTGTCCAATCCATCGTCGGGGAATCATCGAAATCGGGGGCCATGGTCAAACTCCGGAGCTGGATTTGGCACCAAAGGCGGGGAGGTTGTGAAGTTACCCCAGATTCCCTTCCTTGCGCAAGACAAATCCTTCCAGTCTCAACGGTGTCCTTCCCCGGAGAAACCGCTTCCCTCAAGCGTGTGTTATTCCGGGCGACCGCGGAGAGCCGCGGAATCCCCCGTATTTCGCCCGTAGCGCCTACAATCTCCGGTCGCCACTCCAAGCATCGAAGCCAAGCCTTATCCTTGAACAAGAAATTACCCGAGATGAGGGGACGTCATGACAGAAGAACTCAAAGGACAGATCGCCGTCGTAACCGGAGCCGCGCGCGGCATCGGTGCCGCAATCGGCAGGCAGCTTGCCTCCATGGGAGCGACCGTAGTTTTGGCCGCACGCGATCAGTCCCTTCTCGAACAGGTTAAGCACGAGATAGAAAACGCCGGCGGAGCAGCCGAAGCCATGGAACTCGACCTTCTCGTCGAGTCCTCTGTTACCAGCCTCGCAAAATCTGTCGAAGCCCGTCACCGCCGCTGCGATATCCTCGTGAACAACGCGGGAGTCGGCCTGCTCGGCAAGCCGCTCACTGAGCTCGCCCCCTCGGAGTGGGACACAATGATGGGCACAAACCTGCGCGGCCCCTACCTGATGATCCGCGCGTTTGCGCCAATGATGATCGCCGCGCGCTCCGGCCACATCGTGAATATCTCATCGCTCACCGGCCACAACCCCTTCCCCAACGGAGCAGCCTACTCTGCATCAAAGTGGGGGCTCAACGGCCTCACCTACTCCGTCGCCGAAGAGCTGCGCCCGCACAACGTCCGCGTCTCCGCCGTCGCTCCCGGATCGGTCAACACTGGCTTCTCGACCAGCAATAAGAATGGCGACAAAAAGATTCAGCCCGAAGACGTAGCTCGCGTCGTGGCCATGCTCGTCACGCAGTCGCCGCAGTCTTTTGTCAGCGAAGTCCTGATGCGCCCAACGCAGAAATCCTAGCCAAAGTCATAAACTCACCCCGCAGAAAGCGCCCGCAGCACCCCGACATTCCTCGCCTCGTCACCCGGAGCATCTACCGGCGTCTCCGCAATAAACGCGCAGTGTGCAAACTTCGGCTCCTTCAGCAGCCGGCCAAATGCCGCGGCCCCAATCGTTCCCTCGCCGATGTGTTCATGCCGGTCCAGCTTCGACCCCATCGCCGCCTTCGCGTCGTTGCAGTGCCACACCTTCACCTCGTCGAAGCTCACCGTCGACTCGATCAGCTTCATCGTCTCGATGTAGCCATCGGCCGTCACAATGTCGTAACCCGCCACATGCACATGGCAGGTGTCGAGACACACCGCCACCGGAGCGCACGCCTTCAGGCACTCCACCAGCTCGGCCACCTGCTCCAGCTTGCCACCCAGCGAGAACTCGGCGCCAGCGGTATTTTCAATCAGTATCCTGAAGTTCTTCCCCGCAAAGTCGATCCCCTCGATGGCCTTCTCAATCGACTGCGCCGCCAGCGTCAGCCCCTCTTCGCGAGTCAGCCCCTTCCAGCTCCCCGGATGCAGCACCAGGTACTCCGCCCCCAGCGCCAGCGCCCTCTCCACCTCGCCACGAAACGCCTTCGTCGAGTTGTCCCTCACGCTCTCCGTCTGGCTGCACAGGTTGATCAGATAGCTCGCATGAATGGCGACCGGACCAACATCATGCTTCGCGCGCAACTCAGCCATCTTCGCCGCGTCCGCAGCCTTTACCGGCGACGCCTTCCACATCCGCGGGCTCGCCGAAAATATCTGGAACGTATTCGCCCCCGCCGCAACCGCGCGATCCACCGCCGTCCACACACCGCCGCCTGTGCCTACATGCACACCAATTCGCTTCTTCGTATTCGCTGCCATCCCTTCAGCCTAACTCAATGCATCTCTAATGGGTGTCATCCTGAGCGAGCGCAGCGAGTCGAAGGAACTGCGGTCTGCTTCTCCAATCCAAACAAATGTTCTCAGTTTGTCGTCCACCACTACCAGCCAGCAACGTTCAAACAACTGTTATGCTGAAGCCGCTGCCTGAGTACGAAAGGACACCATGGCCACTCCGCAAAACTACAAGAACCACGCTCGTCTCGATCCGCCGATGCACCTCTTCGTCTTCCCTGTCCTGTTGATCAACCTTGGCGTTTCCATCTACGTTGCCATCCACTTCCGCCATGAATACCCCTGGCTCGGCCACTGGTCGATTCTCTTTGCCCTGGCGCTGCTCATCCTCGCCTTCAAAACCCGCATGTACTCCCTCAAGGTGCAGGACCGCCTCATTCGTCTCGAAGAACGTCTCAGGCTGGCCGCGCTGCTACCCGCAAACGAGGCAGCACACATCAACGATCTCACCACAAGGCAACTCATCGCCCTCCGCTTCGCCTCCGACGAGGAACTACCTGCCCTCGTCCACAAGACCCTCACCCAGAACCTCGAGCCTAAAGCGATCAAGCAAAGCATCACCAACTGGCGAGCCGACGATCATCGCGTCTAGCGATAAGCCGACTTTTCGGTACAGATGCTGCAGTGTCAAGAGAAGGATCGATAGATATCTCTCCGTAGAGGCTCTTATGTCATTGATGCCTATCGTGCACGCGTCGCTTGCCGAACGATTTATCTTCAACTTCCGCCTGCCAGTGGAGATGCTCGCCACCTATCTACCCTTACCTTGGCTAACTCCCCAAGAAGTTCATGGGTACGGCATCGCATCATTTTGCATCCTCGATCTGCGAGGAATCACGGTTGCTCCGTTGACCACGACTATTGGTCTTTCCAGTATCAGCTGTGCTCCGCGTTACGCCGTGCTTGACCTTTCGTATGGGCAGGCGACTCCGGCTGTCTTCGTCACCGAGCGGCAGACGAACTCTGCCTTTGGCGCATGGTTTACCTCATTGGGTTTCTCGGCACCTCACCCGCAGGTGAAGGCAGTAATCGATCATCAAGGCGAAAGAACGCTGTTGCGAGTCGATAGCTCGGACGATGGATTGCTTTTTGCCGCGACTGTCCGCCCTTCCACCGAGACGAACTCAGAGTTGTTTACATCCCAACAGGAGTTCGCCGACTTCATTGCGCAAGGCGTCAGTAGCTACGGGCGTTCGCGGCACGGATCACGCCTGACGAAGGTCGATTTGCAGAAGGACGATGCTGAATATACACCGCTGGAGATCTCTAATCTCGACGGCGCATTCGTAGATGATTGGAAGCGTCACGGCGGTGTTTTCGATAGCGGATTTCGTACTCGCGGGAGCCGTTACGAGTGGACGTATCGCGGCCTAACGGACGAAGTTTCACAATGATCGGTCGTGAACTCGTCTCGCAACGACAAAGGTGAGTTCTACGCGTCAAGAACTACGGTCGGCATAAGTAACGACAAACGCCGTTCCATCAACTGCCTGCAAAAAGACAAAAGGGGCGGCCCCAAGGCCGCCCCTTGCCCTCACCAGCGATCAATAGCCAACCGAGAACAAAGCACGCTCATGCTTGGGCTTCTCAATCTCGTCCACCAGCGCGATGGCGTAATCCGCAAACGAGATCTTGCTCTCGCCCTTCGCATCCGTCACCAGTTCCTTTGTGCCCAGGCGAAACTTGCCGGTTCGCTCGCCCGGGACGAAGAACGCCGCCGGAGCAAGATAGGTCCAGTTGATGTCCGATCCCTTCAGCACTTCCGCTGCCTTCTCATGCGATACGGCAATCGGCATGTAGGCCTCGGGCAGGTGGCCCGATTTAATGAGCGACACTCCGGGCGCAACCTCCAACTGTCCTGCGCCGCCAACCACCAGCAACCTCGGCGCACCGGCCTTTTTTACCGCGTCGATCTGCAGCTTCGTTACATCGATCAGTTTGTCGGTATTGTCCGGCGGAGGCTGATAGGCCGAAACCACGACATCCGCGCCCTTGATGATCTCCGCAATCGCTCCGGCGTTGGAAAGATCGTCCGTCTTCGCCGTCACCTCAGGCTGCGCCTTGAGCTTCTCAATGTTCCGGGCGACTCCGGTCACCTTATGGCCGCGCCTCAGCAACTCCTTCACAATCTCCGAACCCGCATTTCCCGTCGCTCCGTAAACGACAACCTTCATCTCTTCCTCCCTCAAAGCTGGATGACCAACACTCCTTCTGATGTAGGTATCTCTACAAAAGATGCAGCTTTAGCAACAAATGTCGTTTATTTGCGCTTTGGATCACCCACAAAGAGAGGTCTCCTCAATCGTTGTCAAGCCCTCCATTTTTCGTAAACATCACAAACAAAATGAAATAACACCAAAAAATAATGTGCCTGTTTGATATCTCCAATCGGCTACACTGGAAATAGTCCATAAAAGACGAAAAGCCCCGGAATGATCCGGGGCTAACTCTTTTTGAATCTATATTTTGCGGAAATTACCTTTTATTTTCAAGACTTCTCAGGCGAAGTCCACCGCTAAATTATCTCTTTTGAATATTTTGCGCAAAATCATGGGGGGGGATGCCTAATAGACGTCCCTCTGGTACCGCTTCTGCTTCTTCATCGTGGCCAGATATTCCGCAGCATGCTCCAGTGTGCCGTTAGATCCCTTGGCGATGGCGTCGAGCAGAGCATTTTCAACGTCCTTGGCCATACGGGTAGCGTCGCCGCAGACGTAAAAGTAAGCTCCGCGCTCCAGCCACTCATAGACCTCTTTCGCGTTCTCCTGAATGCGGTCCTGCACATACACTTTGTTGTGCTGGTCGCGGGAGAAGGCCGTATGCAGGTGGGTCAGGGTTCCGTCCTTGACCATGCCCTCAAGCTGCTCCTGATAGAGGAAGTCCATCTTCGCGCGCTGCTCACCGAAGAAGAGCCAGTTCTTGCCCCTGGCGCCATCGGCCTGACGCTCCTCAAGGAAGGCACGGAAAGGCGCGATGCCAGTGCCGGGACCGATCATGATCACCGGGGCGCTCGAGTCCTCGGGCAGACGGAAGTTGTTGTTGGAGTGCAGGAAGATCGGCAGGTGTGTGCCCTCGTCTGCGCGGTCGCCAATGTGGCCGCTCGCCACACCCTGGCGGTCTCGTCCGTGGGCCTCGTAGCGAATCACACGCACCGTCGTGTGCACGCTGTCAGGATGGACCTTTTGGCTCGAGGAGATCGAGTACATACGCGGTGTGAGGCGCTGCAACACATGGAAGAGCTGCTGCGGATCGGTGATGACGCCGGGAAAGTCTGTCGCCAGGTCGACGAACTCGCGCCCCCAGCAGTACTCTTCGGCGCGTGCGCGGTTGTCCGGTCCGGTAAGGACCTTCAGGCCCTCAACTTCGGGTGCCAGCTTCGCAAACTGCCCCACGCTTCCACGAGAGAGCTTGCCGATTCCAAGCCGCGTCCGCAGCGCTTCTTCGAGAGAAATCTCGACCTTATAGTGGTCAAGCACTCGCTCATCACCCTTATAGCCAAGGGCCTTCAGCGCATCGGCGACCGCAGACGTGCGGTTCTCCGGAATAATGCCTACGGCGTCCCCGGGGGTATAGGTCATGCCCTCATCGAGGGACAGCTCGACGTGCCGCGTTTCCTTCTCAGATCCTTCAGCCGTAAGGAGATAATTGACATTGACGACCGAGTGGTACGGGTTGTTCCGGGTATACTTCTGGGTGTGCCCCGCCTCTGCTTTCGCTTCCTGCTCCAAAACTTCGCTCATTCTTCTATGGTAAAACGCCCCGCCGCAAATTGCAGCTTCAAATGGCGACCAATTTAGTCCTTCGAACCGTGAGCTGCACGAAACCGCCCAGAATGTTACGGTTGAGTTGACTTCCCGCTTAGACAAATTCCTGAAAACGGTTCGCGGTAAGGCGAACGATCTCATCGACGGGCTGCGACCAGAGCGCTTCGTTGAAGATTTCAACCTCAATTGGACCCTGATAGCCGGCCCGCTCAGCGGCCTCGCGAAGCCGTTTCAGCTCAATCACGCCGTCCCCCATCATGCCGCGGCCCATCAGCATGTCGGGGGTTGGCACAATCCAGTCGGAGACATGGAAGGCGAAGACCCTCTCCCCCGCTCTCTGTATCTCTCGATAGACCTGCGGGTCCCACCAGATGTGGTACACGTCGACGACCAGGCCGACCTGCCCCGGCAGGAACTTTGCAGCAATCTCGTTCGCCTCTCCCATGGTGACAACGACGCTGCGGTCGGCGGCAAACATGGGGTGCAGAGGCTCCACGCCCAGCCGGACACCGCTCTTCGTCGCGTGATCGACTACTGCGGCGATTCCATCGACGACCATCTGGCGCGCCGCGTCAATATCCCTGTCCGGAGCCGGGCCGTTTACCAGCACCAGCAGATTGGTCCCGATGGCTGCCGCCTCATCGATGGCGCGAAGATTGTCCTCGATACGGCGCTGGCGCTCCTCCTTCGTCGCGGCGGGAAACATGCCGCCGCGGCAGAGGCTCGACACCTTCAACCCGGCATCGCGTATAAGCGAGGCTGCCGCAGCGGGGTTGCCGGAGACAGAGTAGCGCCACGGCCCAATCCACTGGACGCCATGGCGGACGCAGGCATCGACAACCTCTTCCAGCCTGGCCTTTCCGGCAGTCATCTGGTTGAAGCTCAGTCTCGAAAGCTCAGCCACTAGCCCTCCACCCCTGCCAATTGGAGCGCCAGTTTCATGCGATGCACGGCAAGCTCCGGGTCGGCGAGCAGGCGGGCCTTGTCGGCAAGGACAAACAACTGGGCGAGATGAACGATCGACCGTGCGCCTTGTTGACCACCGAGCATGACGAAGTGCTTCTGATGGCCGTTCAGATATGCCAGGAAGACGAGGCCTGTCTTGTAGAAATAGGTCGGCGTTTGAAAGATGTGACGCGACAGGGGAACCGTTGGCGCCAGCAGCTCGTTGTACTTTGCCGTATCCCCTGCATCGAGCGCGCGCAGGGCGAGCGAGGCAGCGGGAGCGATGCCGTCGAATATGCCCAGCAGAGCATCGCTGTGCCCTTCCTTGTCGCCCTGGATCAACTCCGCATAATCGAAGTCGTCGCCGGTGTACATCCGCACTTCGGCAGGCAGTTGCCGCCGCATGATGATCTCCTGCTTCTTATCGAGCAGAGATATCTTTACCCCGTCCACCTTCGCCTGGTTTTCCCGGATGATCCCGACGCAGGTTGCCATGGCATAGGAGACGCTGGCGCTTCCCCAGTAGCCTCGCAGTTGCGGATCGAATGCTTCGCCCAGCCAGTGCAGAATGGCGGGCTGGCGCAGCCCTTGCAGGATGCGGCCATAGACACGGGCGTAGTCCTCAGGACTTTTCGCGCACTTCACTAAAGCTCGGCTGGCCATCAGAATAACGCGGCCTCCGGCTGCTTCAATGGCTTCGCACTGCTCTTCGTAAGCGGCGATGACCTCGTCGATGGTTGCGGCCTTTGCAGGGTCAAGCTGATCTGTGTTTGCCCCGCAGGCGATGGCACCCGCGCGTTCGCCGGCAGAGACACGTATCAATTCACGCGCAGCGGCCCAGTCCAGTCCCATGCCTCGTTGTGATGTATCCATCGCCTCGGCAACGCCGAAGCCCAGGGACCAGAGGTGACGCCGAAAAGCCATCGTCGCCTCCATATCGAGCTTTTGAGGCTCCAGCGGATTGACGACGACGTGGGCTGCCGCATAGGCCACACGCGATACCGGTGGCGGCCCCGCGACGGCGGGCAGAGGCCCCGCCTGGTTCAGGTGGTAGGCCGTTAGTCCTTCAGGGAGCGGAAGTCGAATCTGCATGTCTGCCCTAAGAATGAAATATGGGTGAGGAGTTTAGTTCAGCTTCAATTCAGGCAGATCGACCCAGCGCCGCTCTTTCCATGATTGAAGACCCGCTTCGGCAAGTTGAACTCCCTTTGCAGCTTCGAGAAAGCCGTGTGGAAACGGCGCATCCTCAAATACGTGTCGCAAAAACATCTCCCATTGAATCTTGAAGGCGTTCTCTTCAGGGGCGGTTGCGGGAACGGTCTGCCATGCCTCGCGGAACTGGATTGGATTGGGAATATCGGGGTTCCATACGGCTTTGGGAGTTGCCACGCGGGGCTGCACCTTGCACTCGCGCAGGCCGGCGACCGCGCTTCCGCCAGTGCCATCGACATGAAATTCAACAAGCTCGTCGCGGTTGACCCGTGTAGTCCATGAGGAGTTGATTTGCACAACGACTCCGTCCTCAAGCTCGAAGGTCGCGTAGGCTGCATCGTCCGCCGTGCACACGTAGGTCTTTCCCAGCTCATCGACACGCTCAGGAATGGTGGTTCGCGCAGTGCAGCTTACGGACTTGACTCTGCCGAAGAGGTTTTCAATGACATACTGCCAGTGCGGAAACATATCGAGGATGATTCCGCCGCCCTCATCTTTTCGGTAGTTCCATGATGGACGTTGTGCCGGAGGGGTTGGCCCCTCAAAGACCCAATAACCAAACTCTCCGCGTACGGAGAGTATGCGGCCAAGAAGACCGCTGGCGATCACTTGTTTCAGCTTGAGCAGACCGGGCAGAAAGAGCTTGTCCTGCACAACGCCGTTTTTAATGCCGGCACGGGCGGCTTCGCGAGCCAGCTCAAGGCTGTCATCGAGTGTTCCGGCCAATGGCTTTTCGCAATAGACATGTTTGCCGGCTTTGATTGCGGCCCTGACGCTTTCGGCCCGAAGCAGGGTGGATTGCGCATCGAAATAGATGATGTTGGCGTTGTCGGCCAGGCAGTCCGCCAGGTTGGTCGACCAGCGCTCAACGTCCCATTCTGCGGCCAGCTTCTCCAGCCTGGCGGCGTTGCGGCCTACCAGTATGGGATCGGGCATGACGACCGACTTGTCGCGCAGCTCCAGCCCGCCTTGCTTGCGAATCGCCGCGATGGAGCGGGCTAGATGCTGATTTGTCCCCATGCGTCCCGTGACGCCGTTCATGATGATGCCAACCTTCCGCATCAGCGCTGTCTCCCTGAAGATATGAATTTCCACCCAGTGCGTTTGTATCGATCTCTTTGCAGGAATCGATGCCTACTCCCACGAGGGGATGATATAGGAACGACGGTCGCGGGGCATGAACCCGCTTCAGAAGCTGGATTCTGGTCGATGATTTACGTAAAAACATTGTTCTACGGACTTGTATATATGGCTATACTTTACGTCTGAATAGAGGCGGAAACCGGAACGAGCGCAGCCGAGATACCACGGACCAAATGCACGTGCCAAAGCTGCTCAGGAACCAGGGATTGCTGTAGGGGCGTATACCTTATGTAGTCAATTCAACAACAATTGTTATACCGGCCCCAAAGTTCTGGGCCAGGAGATCAAAAGACAGTGAAAGCCAAGGTCCAACCTGCATCCGATATTCTCCCGCTGGATAAAAACGGGTTCATCCCGCTCTACTACCAGATACAACGCGTATTGATGGACAGGATTCAGTCGGGCAAGCTGCTTGAAGGCGATCTGCTGGCTTCCGAAGAGGAACTGGCTCGTTCGTACCAGGTAAGCAGAATGACGGCGCGGCAGGCGCTTCACGGTTTGAAAGCCAACGGTTATGCGCAGAGCCAGAAGGGCCGTGGGACCTTTGTTACCAAACCGAAGCTCGAAAAAAACATTCTTCATCTGCGCGGATTTACCGAAGACATGAAGCAGCGCGGCATGGTCCCCAGCTCAAAGCTGCTGGAACAGTCGGTCATGAAGGCGACAGAGGAACTGGCAGAGAGCCTGAAGATTCAGGTCGATGCCCCGGTGATGAAGCTGCGGCGTCTTCGCCTTGCCGACGGAATTCCCATGGCGATCGAGGATTCAAGTATTCCGCTGCTGCCGTTTCCGCATCTTGAGCGATATAGCTTTGCCAAGCAGTCGCTGTACCACATACTGCGTGAAAACTATGGCGTGAAGGTGGGTTGGGCCGATGAGATTATCGAGGCCCTGCCGGCAACGCGCGAAGAGTCGGAGTTGCTGACGATTCCCAAGCGAGCGAGCGTTCTATCGATCTCGCGAATCATTATCACGACAGAGCAGGCACCCATTGAGGTAGCATGCTCCCGCTATCGCGGCGATCGCTACCGCGCGATGATTCGCGTACCCACCACCACGATCGAGTAGTCGCACTTATGAAAGCGCGAGCGAAGGTGGAAGCGCATCAGACCCGAACTTCAGGTTCGGCTCCGCTCCCATGACCAGAACAAGTCTGCCACCCTGGGCTATTTCGGAATGATGGAACCACGCCCGCTGCTGGGGCTGGCCGTTCAGCGAAAACGACTGCACATATTGATGCGCAGGATCTTTCCGCTCTACGGCAATCACAAGCTTCTTCCCCTCACCTAACTCAACTGTCGCGCTTTCAAACAAGGGCGAACCCAGGACATAGTTTCCACTGACGGGATCAACGGGGTAGAAGCCGAGCGCGCTCAGCAGATACCAGGCAGACATCTGGCCTACGTCTTCGTTGCCCTGCATCCCATTTGGCTGGTCGGCATACATGGTTTCGAGCAGGCTGCGGACCCGCGCCTGCGTCTTGTAGGGCGCGCCCGCGTAGACGTAGAGATACGAGATGTGGTGCGAAGGCTCATTGCCATGCGCGTACTGTCCAACCATACCGGCAATGTCCGGCGGCGCGTCTTCAGGCAGGTCAGGCGCAGCATTGAAGAGGCCGTCAAGTTTTTTGACGAAAGCCTCTCTGCCGCCGCAAAGCTGTATCAGCCCGGCGGGATCGTGCTGGACACCGAAGGTGGTCTGCCAGGCGTTGGACTCCGTGTAGTCGCGCCACTTCTTTGAGTGCCCCAGGTCGATGGGACGGAATGGCGTGGTCCAGTTGCCGTCTTCCAGCTTTGGCCGCATGAACCCTGTCGAAGCGTCGAAGTAATTGCGATAGTTGGTCGACCGCTTTACGAGCATCGCCGCATCATCGCCCTTGCCGAGTTTCCGCGCGACGTGCGCGATCGCCCAGTCGTCATAGCAATACTCAAATGTCTTCGAGACGGATTCTTCTTCCTTGTCTGCGGGGATGTAGTGGAGCTTGCGGTAGTAGTCGAGGCCGCGATAGTCGTCGACCATGGCGCGCTTCATCATCAGCCGGTATGCCTTCTCGTAGTCGACTCCGGTAAAGCCTTTGTTGCAGGCTTCGGAGATGACCGCCGCCGAATGATAGCCCGTCATCGTTCCGGTCTCGGTCGACATCAGCGGCCACACGGGCATACCCGCCGGGCTTTGTTCCGCCATGCGAACAAGCGTGTTGACCCATTGCGGAACGCGTTCCCGCTCAATCAGCGTATAGGCAGGGTGCGCCGCACGAAACGTGTCCCATAAAGAGAAGGTCGAGTAGTGATGCTCTCCCTTCTGAAGGGAATGAACGGCGTTATCCATGCCACGATAACGGCCGTCGACATCGTCGAAGAGCGTGGGGCCGAGAGACATGTGATACAGCGCGGTATAAAAAATCCGCTTGTGAGCCGGATTGGCGCTCTGCACGCGGACCTTCGATATCTGCTTGCGCCATGCTTCACGAGCGGCGGTTCTAGTTTTCTCAAACTCCCAGCCTGGAATCTCAGCGGCAACGTTTTTTGCGGCCCCTTCGGCATCGACACCCGAGATCCCCGTCTTCACCAGAATGGACTCATTGGGTCTGGTCCTGAAGTAGAGAACGCATTTCAGGCTCTTTCCTTGAAGTTCATGACGGGCAGGGGCGGGGACCTCCTTGTCGTCGGAGTAGAAGACGATGCGCTCGGGCCGCTTCGATATCTGCAACGAGAAGTAGGCGTGGCGGTCCTTTCCCCATGCCGAGGTGCGGCGGCCCCCAGCAAGAGTGTCTGGTGCAATCTGACGCAGCTCTGCTGAAGTGACCGGCCCATCGCCCGCTCCGTAACCGTGCTGCAGATCGAGGATCAGGTACGCCTTGTCGCTCGCAGGAAATGTGTAGCGATGAAAGCCCGCACGCTCGGTAGCCGTAAGCTCTGCGCGGATGTTGTAGTCCTTGAGAAGGACGGAGTAACAGCCAGGCTCGATGCGTTCATCCGCATGATCGAAGCGCGAGCGATATCCCTGTTCCGGGAAGCGGCGATCACCAGGGACTAGCTTGGCATCGCCCGTGCCGGCCATCACCAGGAAATCGAGAAGGTCGCCACAACCTGTCCCACTGAGATGCGTGTGGCTGAACCCCATAATCGAATCGTCGGAGACGTGATAGCCGGAGCACCAATCCCACCCGTCGTTGAACGTGTCGGGGCTCAACTGCACCATTCCAAACGGCATCGCCGCGCCGGGAAAGCAATGACCGTGGCCTCCAGTGCCGATGCGTGGGTCGACCCAGCGAAGAGGATCTTCCGTCTTTTTATCGCCAATGGCGGCCTCGGCAAACTTGCTCAATGGGGCCGCGCTCAAAACACAGGCTGCGGAGGTGCGCTGTAGAAACTTTCTGCGGCTGATCATGCTGACTCCATCGATCGGGCTACATCGGATTTGTGCGCCCGTCTGCGAAGACCATTCTCTGGCAATCGATCACTTGCAGGCAACTATGGCAGAATGGCACAGCATGAGCTATTCACCTTCAACAAGCACTCGTCGAGAGTTTCTTCGGTCCGCTGGTTCGGTTGCCGCGGCTGTTACAGCCTTGAACAGTACGGCTACGCTCGGCATGCAGTCCTCTGTTGAAGTGCCTCCGGTAAAGGCCCCCTGGGACATGTCGCAGGGGCGGCCGAAGCCCGAAGAGCGCAGGTTTCGCAGCGACGCAGTCGAACAGTTTATCGTTCAGCGCAAAGCGCGGATCGCCGATCTTGCGCTTGCTACGCTGTTCGTCAACTGCTTCCCGAACACGCTCGATACCACGGTTGAGCCTGGAACATTTGAAGGTAAGCCGGACACTGCCGTCCTCACAGGCGACATTGCAGCAATGTGGCTGCGCGACTCCTCCGCACAGGTATGGCCGTACCTGCCGCTGGCAAAGAACGACCGCAGGCTCCGCGATCTGTTGGAAGGTGTGATTCGCAGGCAGGCACGGTGCATCCTGATCGATCCGTATGCCAACGCGTTTATGGCAGACCTCAACGCCACCCCTCTGCCCTGGAGCCTCAAAGATAAGACAGAACTGAAGCGCGGTGTTGGCGAGCGCAAATGGGAGGTCGATTCACTGTGCTATCCCATTCGCCTGTCCCATGGCTACTGGAAGCAGACAGGCGATACCAGCCCCTTCGATCAACGCTGGCTGCAGGCGATGCAGCTAATCGTTAGCACCTTTCAGACGCAGCAGCGGAAGCATGGCGACGGACCTTATCGCTTCCAGCGCATCTCCGACACATCGACGGAGACCCTTCCGGCGGCCGGTTTTGGCAATCCCGTTAAGCCGGTTGGACTGATCGCTTCAGGCTTCAGGCCATCGGACGATGCCTGCATCTTCCCCTTCCTCGTTCCATCGAATCTTTTTGCCGTCACTTCCCTGAAGCAGCTTGCGGAGATGGCACATACGATCGCACATGACGAAACGCTGGCGAATGCGGCGGACTCACTTGCGAAGGAGGTTGAGCGTGCGCTGCACCAATACGCCATTGCGACAACACCTGAAGGCACCATCTGGGCGTATGAGATCGATGGCTACGGCAGCCAGCTCCTGATGGATGACACCAACGTTCCAAGCCTGCTGGCGCTTCCCTATATTGCGAGTTCGCCCGATCCCGCCCTCTATGCGCGCACACGCGCCTTCTGCTGGAGCGAGCGCAATCCGTGGTTCTTCCGCGGCACTGCGGGTGAAGGCATCGGCGGCCCGCATGTCGGCAAAGACATGATCTGGCCGATGTCGCAGACGGTCTATGCGCTTACGAGCACAAGCAACGATGAGATACGCCGCTCCGTGCAGATGCTCAAAGGCTCCGCGCAGGGCTTTGGCTTCATGCACGAGAGCTACTTCAAGGACGATCCGCGAAGATACACGCGCGCGTGGTTTGCGTGGGCCAATACTCTCTTTGGCGAGCTCTTGGGAGATCTTGCCGCGACAAAACCCGATCTGCTCAAGCCCTAGCTGTTAGGGCTGACGCGCACGCCACAGCGCTCCCTGGAGTGGATCGACTACGCCTGGCAGCACCTTCAGCTCCGGTAGCTCCTTGCGCAGGACCTCCACGATTCCGTCGCGGACCTCCACAACGTGCTCGATGATGCTCCCGGTAAATGCCAGATCCGGGATCCACTCTGACCTCGGGTCCGTGCGCTTCAATCTGTCGATGACGAGCCGTGCAAGGTGAGCGAGTTCCTCGGCCTCGCGACGCAGCACACCGCGGGCTACCGCATCTCCTGCCCGCGCGCACTCGACCACGAGCGGGGCCAGCTTCGTCACATCGGGGGACGGAATCCTATTGGCATAGCCCACGATGTCCATCGCATCTGCGAGGTCCCATAGCTTCAGGATCGCAGGCAGGAGGGTCGTCTCTTTCTCCTCGTCGATCGCCAGAAAGGTGTCCCGAAGCGCCTGTTGCCCAATTCTTGCGCCGGATCCCTGATCCGATAACGCCGGCCCATATCCTCCGGCGGTCGTTAGCTCTCCAGCGGCGCTGCGCCCCGCCACATTGGAACCCGTCCCGGCCATGACCAGGACCCCGGGGCCGCCAAAGAATGCCGCGTCAAGAGCTATCTCGACATCACCCACAAGAACGAGCGATCCGCCCACCCTCTCCGCAAAGGCCTGGCGAATCCAATCGGTGACCAGCGGAACCGTTATTCCCGCGGCCCCAACGCAGCTTTGCTTCACCTGACGCAGCGAGATGCCGCTTTGTTCTTCCAGCTCCTTCAGCGCTTTGTCCAGATTGGACTGCGCGGAATCCGCATCCGTGCGCATCCGCTTGATCGTGCCTCCGCGAACACGCGCCAACTCGGTCGACTCATCCGCCAATAAGTATTCGGTCTTCGTACCGCCAACATCTAAAGCCAGATAGAACGCCAAGCCTGCTCCCTCGCACCAAATTTCTGCATTGACCATCGCGTGAACGATGCGCCCACAATTCTAGATAATTGCGTACGCCAATGTAGAGATATTATGTCGCGAATTGGCGGATATCGCCCACCTGGCGAACCTTGGCCGCTCACGCCAATGCTATTGGAGCACTCTGCTGTCTGCTGGACTAGGTACGCACGGACATCGCATGGTGAAAGATGTTGTTCGGGTCGTACTTCCGTTTCACGTTTTGCAGAAATGGATACAGGTCCCCAGTCCCGTAATAAAGCTGGGGCCAAAAGCTGTATTGCACCATGTCGGCATCCGGATAGTTGATGTAGCAACCCTCGTACCGGTCTCCCCAGAAAGGCGTGCCGCCGTACTTCGCTCCCGCATCCGATGTACGATACAGGTCGGTGTAGAGGTCCCTGAGCCACTGGGCCTGGCCTGCGTCCTCTTTGGGATCACCCCATGTCGTGATGAACTGGAGCTTCATGATGGATTCCCTCTGAGCGGCAGACGTCTCCTCATTCATCTGTTTGCGATTGACGGCCCCGCCGAACGAATCGACCAATACCGTGTTGCGAGAGAGGTCCACTCCCGGAACCGTCCGCGTAAGGTGCTTGTAGAAACAAGCAGCCTCTTCACGCGTGAAGCTCCGCTTCATAAAGGTTGACTTGTATTTGTGGCGGTTGTTTCTCACCGGACCGAAGGCACCACCGCCGCCGCCGCTCCGGCCATTCGAGTCGCTATACCGTATCTTGTTCAGCGTATGCTTCGCCAGGCAGACCTCGGTTCCTTTCTGCTCTGGCTCCGGGTGATGTTCCGCCATCGCAGGATGCGGGGTGAGTTGCTTCACCGGCTTGCAATCGTCGAACACCTGGAGAAACTCGTCCACAACGCGTGTATCGTCCACCGTACCGTCGGGATTCGTGAACGAAACGGACATTCCCAGGTGGCCTGAGCTCTGGTGCGACAGATTGAAGATTGTAAACAGGCCCCACGTCTCAGGGTCTCTCCCACGCGTCTCAAAATAGTTGCTGTAGAGATAAAGGATGCGGGCAAACCGCTCCTCCGTCATCCCATTCCAGTCGAAGCTGACGCTTCCGCGCAGTACCTCGAAGGGGGCCTTGGGCAAGTCGTCGAAGTAAAAGTTCGTAATAATGCCGAAGTTCCCTCCGCCAGCCCCACGGCAGGCCCGCAGCAGATCGGCATCGTTATGCTTGTCGGCCCGGCGAATCGTGGCCTTCCCTGCCCTGTCTACGGTAACGACATCGGCCGCCGACACCCAGTCCGGCGTGACGCCATGCAGACGCGACAGCAGACCATACCCTCCACCGGAGATATGTCCACCGGCACCTACTGGACCGCACGTCCCTCCTGGGATTGTCACCAACGCACGTTTGTAGAGGTCGGCATAGGCCTGTCCGAGAGTTGTCCCCGCGCCTAACCTGTACTTCGGCCCATGGAGCGGCGGTGTGGTCCCGTTCAACAGGCTGATATCGATAATGGCCCCGCCCGGATTGTTATCGACGAAGTCTTCGTAGCAGTGGCCGCCAGACCTTACCGTGGGGCGCAGCCCCGAATGGACGAAGCGCTCCAACGCTTCAGCGACATCCTCGCTGCTTTCGCAGAGTGCAATCCTGCTTGCCCGGTCGTGGTCATTCTCAGGGAAACGGCCGTTCTGTCCGTGGCTAAGACGATCGAAACGAACATCTCCGGGCAACACCATTTCAATAGCCATGTTCAAATTCCTCTGTTCGCACAATACCAGCAGATATTTCCATGACGGAATAAGGCAATCGACCTATTTTAGGGCAGATTCAGGCAAATAGCCGCGTGGAGCAATCTGCCTTCATCCAACCTGCCGGTTCAGAATCCTGCCAAGACTATGTCAAAGCCCCAGTAAACAGGCATTTGAAGAATGACAACGCGATGACATCTCTTTGACGGCGTGCACAAACGGCCTTCCTATACTTCGACTCATTCAGAGCTGCTCAGGCAGCGACGAAATGAGGAAGCGTGAAGCCTGTAACTTCATTGAAGCGCCGGTATCTCATTGTGATGGCCGCAGTGTGTCTTGTGGCGGCCTCACGCCAATTTGTAGCGCAGCAACCGGCGGAGCCGGACAACCATGCCGGGCGCGTTCCTCTGATCTCCGGGGGATTCGGTTACATCCACAATGTAAGCGGCGGTGTCACCTCATTAATTCCCCAGATCAACCCCGTGCTGCTGGTTCCCTTTGGACAACACGTTCTTCTCGAATCCAGAACGGACTTTACGGGGTTTTTCCAGCGGCAGAATCAAACGAGCGGCCCATTTAAAGGGAAGGTATTCAAGACCGTAGAGTTCGCTCAACTCGACTGGTTCGCCAATAGCCACATGATGGTGGCTGCCGGGCGCTATCTTCTGCCATTCGGTATCTACAACGAACGCCTTCAGCCTATATGGATCAAGAACCTCCAGGATGCACCGATCACAGCGACGATCGGCACTCGCACCAGCGGCTCGGGTGACGGCTTAATGCTCCGTGGAGTTGCCGCGCAGGGCCCGCGCTACTCGCTTCAATACACCGCCTATTTCTCCGCTCACAGCAAGATCAACCAGCTTCAGGCTGCGCGCGTGGCCGGTGGCGATGCGAGCGTTTACCTTCCGCAGGCGCGTCTTGAGATCGGCACCTCGTATCAACGCTTTCTCGAGAGCCGCCGAATCAACAGTGTAGCGACGTATGTCTCATGGCAGCCCGCATCTCATCCGATCGACCTCAAAGCGGAGTATGACTACAGCCATAACGGAAATGGCTATTGGCTGGAAACGGCATATTCCTTTCGCCAGCTTCCGGTGCCGCAACTGTTTCAACGCATTCAGACCGTAGCGCGCATGCAACATTTTCTTGCTCTGAATGGCGGAGGAAACGGGTTGCCATCGATCAATACGCAACGGGTCGACTTCGGCCTGAACTACTACGTTCGCGACAATCTCAGGTTTGTCTCAAGTTATGGGCGCAGCTTCAGCGCGCGCACGGATGTAAACGCCTGGAACATCGGCTTTACGTATAGATTCCTTTTCCCGCTGTGGCCGGAGAAACAACGATGACCTGCAAATCGGCAATATGTCTGGCAACATTGGCGCTTCTACTGCCTGCTTCTCTCAACGCGAGCAAGCCCAGCAAAGGCCAGCAGCAGAGCACTAACGCTCCGAGCGCATCGTCGCAGAACAACGCACAACCCGATCCAGCAGAACGGATCTTCGAAGCGAATTGCTCACGCTGTCACATGGCGCCCTCCTCACTTTCCCAACGCACGACCGGCACTGTGGTGATGCACATGCGCATGCGCGCCAGGCTTTCGCAGCGCGACGAGCAATTGCTGCTGAGGTATCTCGCGCCGTAGAGCGCGGGCTGCAATCGAGTGAGACGAATCCAATTCCACCCAAGGAGCAGATACCGTAATGCGGAATACGCGACGCAGTCAGTTACTGGCACCGATCGTGCTTTTGATAGCTACGGGCAATTGCATTGCCCAGGACACAAGCAGTCCTATCGAGGTCCATGTGCACAGGTTTTCGTTTCAACCCACAGAGATAACCGTACATAAGGGTGAACCTGCCGTCGTAAAGCTCGTTTCGGACGATGTGACCCACAGCCTCGTCGTCAAAGGCCTGGGCATCAATCAAACGGTGTCGAAAGATCATCCGGCAGATATCCACTTCACGCCCACGGCCTCCGGCGATTTTCGCGGCCAATGTGGACGATTTTGCGGAAAAGGCCATGGCTCGATGTTCTTCACGATCCATGTGAAATAGGACAGTCCATGAGAGTTTCGCGCATCTCGATCACCTCCGGGCTTTTATTGCTTACCAGCCTTGCGGGCTGTCGAGCTACGCCGCCAGGAAAGTTCGAGGCTTCAGCCATTCGCTGGGTCAAGAAACACGTCACCGTAAGAGGCGTCCATCAACTGAATCCAATGAACAACACGCAGGAGAACATTTCCAATGGCAAACACGCATTTGGTTTCTATTGTGTCGTCTGCCACGGAAGAGATGGACAGAATACGGGGGTTCCCTTCGCCGGAGGCATATCGCCACCAATACCATCGCTTGCTTCGGCAGAAGTGCAAAGCTACAGCGACGGCCAGTTGAAATGGATTATTGAAAACGGCATCGCGCCATCGGGCATGCCAGCATCGCACGGGGTGTTGTCCGACGAAGACATGTGGAACATCGTGATCTATCTCCGGCATCTGCCGCCGGAAGGCAGCCTCGGAGAGCCGAAGGCATATTCAGGCGAGGAATTTTCAGATGAGAACAACGAACAAAGATAACTTCGCTGTGACGACAAGGCCTACGGCTCAATAGCGGTGAGTCGAACACTATGACCATTCCTCAGATCATCAATAACAAACACGAGCTTGATATTCCGCCTGAATTCCTGGCGCTTCTTTTGGCGCTTCAGATGCGAAGTGCCGACTACGCGCCTCTAAGTCTACTCAGCGATAAACAGTGGCGCGATCTACTTGCTCTTTGCAATCGTTCTCAGTTAACGCTGTTACTATCACGACTTGACAAATCGTTTCTACCACTCTGGGTGGCTGAACGGCTTGAGCAGAACCTTGCCGACAATTCCCAACGCGCAGAGCGTATCAAACGCACCTATAGTGAAGTGGCAGACGCGCTGGATGCCTTCAACATCCCGCACCTGGTGATCAAGGGATTCACGCAGGTCCCTCACTACGCGCCTTCACTTGCCTCTCGAGGCCAATCTGATATTGACCTTTACTGTCCGCCCAAATCTCTCCAGCAGGCGCAATCTGCGCTTGAATCGATCGGCTACGTCGCGGACACCACCAATGACTATCGTTACACCGACCATCTGCCGATGATGGTGCGCAAAGGCGACTGGAAATGGCGTGGAAACCATTTCGATCCGGAGATGCCTTTGTCGATCGAGTTGCATTTCTCGTTATGGAATTCTCGTCTCTTTCTTAATCAATTCCCCGAAGTCGCGTCCTTTTGGGACCGTAGGCAGATACGCCATCTCGATGACTTCAACTTTTATGCACTCGATCCCGTGGACCACCTGGCCTATTTTTCACTTCATGTACTTCGCAATCTGATCTTTGGAACCTGGGTCGTTCACCATGTATTTGAACTTGCGTATTTCCTGCATAAGTATGCTGACAACGATGAGTTCTGGAAAAAGCGGACCCAAATACATACCGCATCGCTGCGGACATATCAGGCTGTTGCTTTCGCATGTGCTAAAAGCTGGTTCGAATGCGATCTTCCTCGCGATGTGGAACTGGAGATATCGCGGCTCTCTCCTTCCATCAGGCATTGGCTCGATTTCTATGCATTTTCTTCACTTGAAGGAATGTTTCACGAAACGAAGGACTGGGTGCTGTTGAATGCCGTTTTGGTTTCTTCTGTAACACAGCGATATACATGGCTTCGTCGCACGCTATTCCCACAACGCATGCCGCAAAGAAACTCCTATGCAATCTACTTCAAAGGCAGGCAAGCACGAGACGCTTCAACCATCCCAGGCGAGGCGCTGGTGCCCGTTCGCAGGCTTCGGTACATACGATATGTCCTTGGGCGCATTCTCACACATCTATTCGTCATTACCAGGACTTTGGGCAAAGGGCTTTTGTGGTGGCTCACCATGCCTGAACCGGCCAGCGGCGTCTCTCGAAGACAGATGGATTAAGCTCGGCGTTAGGAATGTTTGTCAGCTTACCGACGTCGCAGACAGCGGCGTCACGAACCATTTGAACATCGCCGCTCCGGTGCAGGCGGCGACCATAAGCGCCATCAAAACATTGGGGTATCCAAAGTGAACAAGGCTGGCACCGACCAGCATTATCGTAGCGGCCTGCATGACCGAATTGAAAAACATAGTAAGCGACGACGCTGAGCTTCTAAGATCGTCGGGAACGCTGTCCATAAGCAGACTATATAACCCCGGGCTGCTCATCCACTGACTTGCGGAAAGCAGCAGGTAGATCGACACAGCACTTGCGCTCGACGCAGATATGGCCAATAGTCCAAACGCCAATGCGGCAACCGCTTGCGTCACAACAATGCCATGGATACGGCCTATTCGCTGGTAGAGCTGAGGCGCAGCTATACCAGCCAGCAACTGCGCTACCTGTGCCGCGGAGAATATCCAGCCCAGTTTTGCCAATGGCATCTGAAAAGTGCGCACAAAATAAACGTTCGCAAAAGGGACAAACGATGCGGCAACAGCTGACCATAGGGCCATCACCGGAAGGAAGCGTACCAGAAACGGGTTCCAGCGGTGCTTGCTCTTCTCTCCGGAAGAAGTTGCCGCCTTTGCTGTGAGCGGGATACGCAACCGATACAACGCCACCATACCCAGTGCCGCGCATGCGCTCGCCGATAACAGGATCGCCTGCTTGATATGTAACGGCGACGCACTCATTCCCCATGAATGTAGCCACGATGGCAGATACCCACATACAAGCCCGCCAATTGCGCTGCTTCCAATGCTGACTGAAAAGATCAGGCTAAATGCGAACGCCCTGTTCTCTTCATTCGTCAGACGAGCGACCGCAGGCGAAAAGCACACACCCCACAGGCACATTGCAATTCCGGCCAGGACCGCCAGCGCCAATTGAGATGTTTGTGCCATGAATAGCACGCGCAGAATTCCAGCAATCGGCGCGGCGCAAAAACAAATCACCAGCATCTGCCACAGACCAGCTCTTTTTGCCATGATTCCGGCGGGGATGGTCCCTACAATCGAGCCCACGGTCAGCGCACTCCCCACTAGACCCATCGTGCGCTCGTTGAAACCGTAATCAAGCAGATACAGATTGAACAAAAAGAAGTACACCGCAAAGCCAAGATCGAAGAAGAACGCAGCCGTGAAGAACAGCCAGAACTCATGGCTAAGCTTTTTATTCGCTCTGCCTGCTGTAAGACGAGAAGACCGTTCTACGTTTTCATCCGCAAAAAGCTCTTCGCCATGGATGACTGAGGTCACTCGCCCTCCATAAGCAGTCGCTCCAACCGCTTGATCGCCCAATCCAGGCCCGAGTAGTGCATCTCCCACACCTGCACCCCAGCGAGTACGCGCTCCATGGTCTTTTCATGCTTTAGCATCCCTTCTTTAGTGCCAAACATTGAGCAACGCATAAAGTCGCGTGCCGCATCTCTGTCATACAGCGATAAGCCTGCAGGCCTTCTATCTCTTCTATTGAGAAAGACGATGTGTTCGATATGCGCTTCCGGCGCGAAGTCGATCTCAGGCAGTGAACGGATTGGAATCTCGATCGACGGCTTGCCCGCAGCTCGCGGAGTGACTTCCCTCCCCTCCACTTCTGAAAAAAGTTCCGCTGCGGAGGGGCGAAAACGAATCTGATAACAGTTTCCAACTGCCAGACAGGGATCGCCGCTGTCATGGACAAAGTACGTCGCGTCATCTGTAACGTAGGTCCAGCCTGCGCGCGCACAGGCAAACGAGAGCGTTGACTTGCCATCTCCCGATTCACCGCAAAGCAGGATACCTCTTCCATTGCTTGCAACGCATCCAGCATGTACCGGAAGAGCAAGACTTCCTGCAATGTGACATAGAGGCGCGCTGCAAACAAGAAAGTACTGCATCCATAAGGGACTTTGTAAGGCACCGGGAGAGAGCGTTATATGGCTTACTCCGCGCCTCAAATCGCCAACGCTCATATTCTCTGGGTCGGCAACGTTGATCATCAGCCCGTCTCGCAACGTGAAGACAGGCTCCAAAGGAGGCTCCTTCGTTCCGTACTCGACCGCTTCGACGTTCACCTTGATGGGCTCGTTCGAAAAGCGCGGCTCAAAGCTCCCCCATGCGTCATTTAGCAGATTCAGAACGCACTGCGCGTTTGTCGATACATGCACCGCAAACCCATAGGGGTATAAAGTCTGTTCCAAAGGGAGCGCAGGTTGTATCAGCCCGCGATATCTTTCAATTCGCTCTTCTCTACTCGCCTGCATTTGTCCACTCCGCAAATCTCTAAAACAAATATCGAACTGCCAATTGGACAACTCGTGGGTTCGTCACCGTTCCCGTGATCTTGCCAAACGAAGGGCTGGCAACTGGATTGGGATCGGTTGGATCGCCGTACCCAAGAAAATTCGATGGATTGGCAAACTGCGGCGTATTGGTCAGGTTGAAGAACTCTGCCCTGAAACGAAAGCTCTGGCTCTCGGTTACAGGAAATACTCGTTCAACCGCGGCATCGATATTCCGCTGCGCTGGGCCGCGAACGATTCCGACACCGCTATTGCCGAAATCCTGATCGGCCAGACTCGTCCCATTGGGGGCTTCAGGCGCTCGTGTGAAAGCAGCTGGATCAAGGTAAAGTCCGTTTACGCGCTGGAACAGCGATCCCTCAGTCGCAAGGCTGCCGCCTGTTCTTTGCGCTCGATTTCCAAAGTTTCCATAAACCGAACCCGCATTCCCATCCATTACAGTGATCGGGCTGCCGGATTGAACGACACCTATTCCCGAGAACAGCCAGTTGCCAAGCACCGCACGCGGGAAAGCAGGCATCCCGCTTGGCTTTGGAGATTGCCATGTAAAGCTAATAACTCCACGATGCGTGCGATCGAAATCAGTAAGTCCATAAGCCTGCCGTGGATTGTTCTGATCGTTGGTAAGAAGCCATAGCTCAAAGAGTCCGCTGCCGCCCGATCCGCTTGTCTGATCCAGGCTCTTCGACCATGTGTAGCTCCCTCTAAACTGAAATCCCTGCCGCAGGCGTTTGGATAAACTCGCCTGTAACGAGTTGTAGTTGGCAATGAACTCCGATTTCGTAAACAGCGACCCAGGGCTTACTCCCTGATACGGCAGCCGTTCGATGAGGTTGTTGGTCGAGTTCGTCGTTTCGCCATTGATCGGACGCGACGGGCTGGCCAGCAATGCCTGGTTGAACTCAATCGATCCTGGCCTGTGGGTTGAACGCGTTCCTACATATCCCAATTCGAATAGATAGTCTGCTGCAAAGGCATACTGCACATTTACGTTGTATTGCTGTGTGTAACCATCCACTGTATGAGGAGAGATGCCTTCAAGAAATGGGAAGCCAAACGGAACACGCGGCAAGAAGATCGGATAACTTGATGCCAATGGCAGTAATGGCGCAAAAGGATTGGCCAACGACGCGCCGGCATTGGCCGAGTCCGACTGTATCTGTTGCGTTGAGAAGGGCGCCTGTCCCTGTGTCGATTCAACATAGCCATTCGAGTGACGGTCGTAATAAACACCATATCCGCCACGTAGAACGACAACCGGCTTCGATGTAACCTGCCAGGCAAAACCAATGCGCGGTGAAATATCGCCGTGCCGTGTTGGCCACAGGCTTCTGTTCGTCAGCTTCGTTACGCCCGTAGGCACGCTGCCTTGAAAATTCGACGGCACGATAAATCCGCTCAGGCTTCCCGCGGGTGGCACATCTCCAATCGCAATTCCAGGATCGAAGTTAGGCAAGCGCCCGTTAATCTCGAACGGCGAACCGAATATCTCGTATCTCAAGCCAAGGTTCAAGGTGATTCGAGGGGCGAGCTTATAGTCGTCCTGTACGAATGCCGCGAAATCCTTATACCGCGTGTCCTTTCTGGAGATGCCGGACCCGCCGGTCGATTGCGTTACATTGCTCGATCCGATTGGACTTCCATTCTGAGATGCGCTTTGCCCGACTAAGAAGTCGGGAAAGGTCCTGATGTCGAGAAGGCCGTCCTTGGAAAACGGCGCATCGAGATGGACCTGGTTGTATTTGTACTCTGCGCCAAAGCGCATGTTATGCCGGCGCCGCACCCACGACACCATGTCCTGCCAGATAAACGCGTTGGTGACCTGCCACTGCCCGGGCGTTCCGGCATCGCCAATCGTGAACAAGCCATCCACTGTGATGCCCGGGATAGGAGAGTCTTTTCCTCCCGGCCCAGTGGGAGTTCCAATGCCCACTCCGCTGGCCAAAATTGGCTTTTGAACCGTCGAGATACCGTCGAAACGCATATACCCGGCACGCGCCACGTTGACCAGATTGCTGCTGAAAGTATGCGTGTCCGACAGAACAAACATCGTATTTCTGTCCAGGCTGTCGGTCCCCCATCCTGGAACGTTTGCCGCATTTGGCGAAAACGGCTGTTGTGTCGGCGCACGCGAGTAGAAGAACCTTGCACCAAAAGTATTCTTTGCGTGCATCGTGTGGTCCAGATTCACGGAAAACTGGTTTTCTTTATAAGTAGCTGGCAACGCAAACGTCGATTGACCAACCGGCAGTTGGGAGACGTCACCGGCGGCGATAGAGGTTTGCGGGCTGGGGATTGCAAACTCACCATTTGCCAACTTCAGATTGAGGATCGCCAATGCAACAGGATTGATATTTGATCCGTCGCATTCAACCTGTGTTCCTCCGGCATGGGTCAGATACCCCGTTGCAGGAGAGCCGCCCGGATCCAGATGGTTCGCAGGACAGAACTGCCGTCCCAGCGTTGCAGCCGATCGATCGGAGGTCAACTGCGGCAACAGCGCCGTGCGTTTGCCTCCCAGACTATTGACCGATGTCAGCCCCTGGTACGCGACAAAGAAGAATGTGCGGTCCTTGCGAATTGGGCCGCCAATAGAACCGCCAAATTGGTTTTGTTTGAGAGTCGGCCGCTTTTGCCCTCCTTGTTTCAGAAAAAACTCGTTGGCGTTGAAAATATCGTTGCGCAAAAACTCCCAGGCGCTGCCATGGAATCTATTTGTGCCCGTCTTGCTGACCAGGTCGATGTTGGCTCCGGCCCCGCGGCCATACTCAGCATCGTAGTTTGCAGTCTGCACTTTGAACTCTTCAATCGCGTCAGGGGCAGGAATGGCTGTCCCAATCTCATTGCCATCGTTTGCCATCGAGTTCTGCGCGAGGTTATTCGCATCGATGCCATTGAACAGGACGTTGTTCGATACCGTCTTTGCTCCGTTCGCAGCAACATTCTGGGTGCCGCGACCAAGCTCGGCCGCATTGGGCAGCTCTACGACCACCCCTGGAGACAGTCCCAATATCTGCGTGTAATTGCGGTTGGCCAGCGGCAGGGCTTCGACCGCTGCATGATTGACGCTCCCTCCCAAAGTGGAGCTCTCCGTTTGCGCAACAGAAGCATTGGCTTCCACCTGTATCGCCGTGTTTACTCCTGCGAGTGGAAGCGCAATGTGTAACGAAACCGTTTCCGTTACAGAAACCTGCACGCGATTCACTACCTTTTTTGCAAATCCTGGAGCGACACCTTCAACCGAATAGCTGCCGGGTTGCAGTAGAGCAACCACAAAAGAGCCCTCATCCGACGTTGTCACCTGGCGAGCAGCATGAGTCGATTCGTTAGTGACAGTCACCTGTGCATTACCAAGCGGTATGCCGGCCGCATCAAGCACAACCCCACGAATTGCGCCTGTGCCTGGAGCCTGGCCAAACGAGGCCACACCCAACGACAAGAGACATAACGCAATCACGGAACGAAATGAGAGCAATGATTTGGTCTTCATATCCCTGAGCGGTCACTCCTTGTAAGTGCACCGTCGAGGGTATATATCGGGTATCAGCGATTTGTTATCGATTCGTCACTTATTTGTCTCTGCCGCACAATCCCCTCTGCTTACAAGGGGATAGCCCCTTCAGATTGCCGAATGGCAATCCGAATCTATAGTTAAACTGTTCTTAGCAAGGAGATATATTTTGAGCATGGATCGACGAAGTTTTCTCCTAAAATCTGCTGCAATTGCTGGACAGGCAACAGCCGTATCCGCTACTGCCATGCAACAGGCTGTTGCACCGGCACAGGCGCCGTCGCGGCGTCCCAATATCATCCTGTATCTCTCCGATCAGTTCCGCTGGGATTTCGTGGGCGCGAATGGCGCAAACAGCTCAACGCATACGCCCAATCTCGACGACATGGCCCGGCACGGAAAGAATTTTACCCATGCGGTAACCAATCAGCCGGTGTGCGCTCCCGCTCGTTCCGTATTGATGACAAGCCGTTACGCGACTGAGACTGGGGTCTGGCGAAACGGGTTGGCACTTGACCAGTCTCTTCCGACTCTCGCCGGGGAGCTTCGCAAAGCAGGATACAGCTCAAACCTCATTGGCAAATGGCATCTCTCACCTGATTCGAAGGCCGAAGGCGGCGGCCCCGGGTACGTGCCGCCAGAACACCGTGGCGGCTTCCTTGACCTCTGGGAGGGCGCCAACGCCCTCGAACATACCTCGCACCCATATGAGGGATCGTTGTTTGACAACGATGGGAACGAGATCAAATTCAAAGATCAGTACCGGGTCGACTTTCTCACCGATAGAGCTGAAAAGTTTCTGCGCCAGAAGCAGGACAAGCCTTTTTTCCTGTTTATCTCGCAACTGGAACCGCACCAGCAGAACGACATGAAACGAATGGTTGGGCCCAAGGGATCGGCTGAGCGCTTTATCAACGCTCATGTTCCGCACGACCTTCGCGCACTGCCAGGCGACTGGCACCAGCAGCTTCCCGACTACTACGGCGCGTGCGAAAGCATCGACGCCTCCGTCGGCAGAATACGCAGAATCCTGAAGGAAGAGCATCTTGCAGACGACACGATCCTGGTTTTTATCAGCGACCACGGATGCCACTTCATGACGAGGAACCAGGAGTACAAGCGATCGACGCACAACAGCTCCATCAGGATTCCGCTCATCGTCGAAGGCCCCGGATTTCGTGGACAGCAGCAGATTCCCGAGCTGACTGGCATCATCGACATTGCGCCCACCCTGCTCGAAGCGGCTGGGGTCACTCCGCCCGCCTCGTTCAAAGGAAAGAGCATTCTCTCCCTGCTCAACGATCCCCAGGCCCGCGAAGCATGGCCCAACCGGGAACTCATTCAGATCAGCGAGTCCATGACGGCAAGAACGATTCGCACGCGGGACTGGACCTACTGCGTGGCCGACATCACAGGAGCGACAAAAGCATCGAATGCGGTCTATCAGGAGTGGCAGCTCTACGACCAGAGAAACGATCCACACGAGCTGGTAAACCTCGCAGGCAGAAAGGAATATCGGCTGATAGCCAACGAACTGCGAGCACAGCTTCTCGAAATGTTGAAAGCCGCGGGAGAACCCGTTCCTGAAATCAAACCGGCTCCTCTATACCACTAGCTGTTACGATGCAAAATACGATGACTGACGGGAAAAAGGGATGCTGCACTCCATCCGCAAACCGCGAAGGGACGCAGCAGGACCGCAACGAGCAACAATTGGATCCGCTTCATAAGATCTCCGCTGCAGGCATGGTTAGCCTGCCTGGCGGACGTTTTCTCATGGGTACGGACTATCCCTTTGGCTTCCCTGACGACGGCGAAGGTCCTGTCCGCTCGGTCAATCTGTCTCCCTTCTCCATCGACATCGCGCCTGTAACGAATGACCAGTTCTCAAAGTTTATTCAAAGCACAAAGTATGTCACTGAAGCGGAACGCTACAACTGGTCATTCGTCTTCTGGGCGCACATCCCAAAGGCCCGCTACAGCCAGCTCGTAGCAGATACCGTGGAACAGGCGCCGTGGTGGTGCAAGGTCTATGGCGCGAAATGGAACTCGCCCGAAGGACCCGGAAGCCATATCGACAACCGTCTGGATCATCCAGTTGTGCACGTCTCTCATGCAGATGCTGCTGCCTATGCCGCCTGGACCGGCAAGCATCTTCCCACCGAGGCGGAGTGGGAGTATGCAGCACGCGGCGGATTGCAACAAAAGCTATTTCCGTGGGGCGACGAACTCCAACCCAACGGCAAACATCTTTGCAATATCTGGCAGGGTCAGTTCCCCTCAGAAGACACTGCGGAAGATGGTTATGCCGGTACCTGTCCCGTCCTTGCATTCCCCCCGAATGGGTATGGCCTCTACTCCATGACCGGAAACGTCTGGGAGTGGACACAGGACTGGTTTGGAACAGCGCACCCAAAACACGAGACTGTAAATCCACGCGGCCCGAAGCACGGCACGGAAAAAGCGATGAAGGGCGGCAGCTTTCTATGTCATGCCAGCTACTGCAACCGCTATCGAGTAGCGGCAAGGACGAAGAATACCCCCGACAGCTCCACCAGCAATATCGGTTTTCGCTGTGTCAGGCGCGGCTGATTGTCTACCGGAACCTTCTAGTTTGAAAATCGTGACAATGAGCTATCAGGCTCCCGCGCAGCCTTTTCTACAATAGAGAGCCCTTCGGCCAGTCTCTCAATGTCCTTGACGTCGAACAAGTCAGTGCAATACTCGATCGACCCTGTAACATTGGCTGCGTTCTCATAGAGGTTCAACGTCAGGTCGTATCTGGCCGTGCCCGGTGCGGTATCGATCTGCTGCTGTCCCGGCGCGGTGCTGTTCGTCTCATACCCCAAGAGCACTTGAAAGATTGGAGAGCGCTGGGGTTTCCTGTCCGGCTTCAGAACGCTAACCAACTTCTGAAAAGGAATATCGCTATTGTCGTAGGCTTCGAGGGCGGTTTTCCGTATCTGCTTGACCAGTTCGCGGAAGGTGCTCTCTTGCGTAATCTGACAGCGAAACGGAAGCGTATTCACAAAAACCCCCACCATCCGCTCGGTCAATGCCTGCTTTCGCAGCGTCGATGGCGACCCGATACAAAAATCCTCCGCTTCAGCATAGAGATGCAACAATGCCGCAAACACGGCCATAAACATCATGAAAGAGGATGCCCCTTCCTGGTGGCCCAGCTTCTTTAGATCGTCCAGCAATGATGCAGGTATCTCAATGCGCATGGTCGCTCCCCACGAGGTGCGCGTTTGCGGGTAAGGGTGGCTATGGGGCAGGTTGAGAAAAGGAGCGAGACCGGCAAGCTTTCGCTTCCAGTACTTCAACTGCCTCTCCATCAGATCTGAAGTCATCTGCTTTTCTGCCCACAGAGCGTAATCTCCATATTGAACGGGCAGCGGTGGAAGCTCCGCGGGAACACCTCTAAGGATGGCCGCATAGAACGCCATCAGTTCCTCACGCAGTACATCTACCGCCTTACGATCGGCGATGATGTGATGGATATTGAGAAAGAAGACTGATTGTTGCCCTGAAAGTGAAAAGATATGAAATCGGACCAACGGTGCTTTTCTTAAATCGAATAGCAAGCGCGCCTGTTCCCGTATCAGCCTATTAAGCAGGTTGACTCGTTCCGTTTGGGAATAAAGCGCGAGATCGGTTAGACCCACGGATGCTTCCGTTTCCTCTGATACCAGTTGGAACAGATCTCCATCCTGCTCATGGAAGCTGGTGCGCAGAATCTCATGACGCATCAGCAGTTGATGAACTGCCTGTTTCAACACCTCAACATCAATTTTGCTCTCGACGATAAACGCTTCTGGAATGTTGTAGGCAACGTTACCGGGCTGGTGGTGATCGAGAAGCCATAGCCCTTGCTGCAAAGGAGTCAGAGGGGCCCTGGCATCTTTTGCCCGCGCTTCGATCGGCTGATTGGAGACGCTGGCCCTTTCGAGAAGTAGCATCAGGTCCGGTTTGCGGCGAAGGATTTCGGCGCGAAACGCTTCATCCATCGCTCCCGCAGGCGCATTGACCTGAAGCTGTTGGCCTTTAGCGGACACAAGTATGTTCTTCTTCTGTAGGACGTCGAGAAACTGTTGATCGGTCAGCTTTTCCATGGCGTTCAGGACGAAGGCTCTGGATTGAGCACTTTGCGGATTCGAGCCGCCATGATTCTGGCGCCGGGAAGATCGAAGATCTCCGAATGGTTGCCAGGAAGCGTATCTACAGCTACCTTGCGGCCAAGAAGCTGCGACCAACCCAGATCGTCGCCAATCAACTTCCCTGCCGGCTGTTGTTCTCCTCTAAAGACTGCTACTGTGCCTCTGATCGGCTTTGGGATATAGCTCACTGCGGCGTCGGAGACCAGCTTCTCGACGCGGTTCGACTCCCTTGGCGGCTCTTCAGGGCGCATCCCTTTAGGTAACATCGACACAGAGGCGGCCATCGCCCTGATCCGGCGCACAACATCCTGCTTCCGCCTTTCCATGCTTGCATAACGCAAGCGATTGATCATCCAGTTCAAGCGCTGGTAGTTATGGGCCCATGTCATCAGAATCTTTCGTAACGTGGACTGTCTTGTCCAATGACCGGGCGCCCACGAGTCGATCATCATCAGAAGCTCGACTTCCTGGCCTTGCTCTTCCAGCAATCGCGCCACTTCATAAGACATGAGAGCCCATAAACACCATCCGCCCAACCGATAAGGTCCTTCTGGTTGCACCTCGCGAATCAGCTTGCAATAAAGCGCTGCAAGCTGGGCGAAGCTGGGCGTCGCCATCGCCGGGGGAATGTCTTCATCCAGCAGTTGGAGCGCATAGATCGTCTGGTCTACTCCAAGTTCTTCCGCAAGGGGCCAGAAGATCATCATCTGGGGTAGAAGGAAGATTGGCCGGCCATCTGCCGCCGAATTCACAGGAAGCACACGGGGATCAGCCGGGCGCGTGAGCGTGGAAGGCCCCTTTGCCTGCGTGTTCTCAACCCACGCCGTAAGCAGTCCAAACGTCGCATGACGTGTAATATCGGACATCGTCAGATGCACTCCAAACTGGCGTGTCACCATGGATTGCAGCCTCACCAGGGAGAGTGAATCACCACCAATATCGAAGAAATTGGAATCGCTCCCGATCTGCACACCTTCAAATATCTTTCTCCATATGGAGAGCATCAATTGCTCTGTCGTCGACGCATTTGAAGAAGATACCTCAGGGCCGGCTAACATATCCTGCCTGCCAATATCTACATTCTCTTTCCGTTCCGAGAGCGCACGGCGATCCGTCTTTCCATTCGGAGTCAGAGGAAACCCTTCCAGGCGCTCCAATAACTTTGGAACCATATAGAAGGGTAGGGTCTCCTGTAATGATTCTCTTATTCGTGCCGGCAACACCGCCGAATTCGAGATATAGTACCCCGCCAACATGTCATCGCCTGCGGAGTCCTTGCACAAAACCACAACTGCGTCTTTGATCCCGGGGGTCTGCGACATCGCAGCTTCAATCTCACCCAATTCGATTCGAAAGCCTCGTAGCTTGACCTGCTGGTCAAGACGGCCAACGAATTCAATCCTCCCATCGGCATGTCGCCGCACTTCATCGCCTGTCCGATACATGCGATCGGCGGCTGCGAACGGGTCTTCCAGGAATCGCTCCGCAGTCAACTCCGGGCGCTTGAAATAGCCGCGAGCCACACCCTTTCCTGCAATAAACAGCTCGCCAGGAATTCCGTCAGGTACTGTTTGCAGATCGCCGTCGAGCACGTAAAGGCGCGTATGGGCAATAGGTGGGCCTATGGTTATCGATGTGGCACCACACTGAACCTCAGTGACGGACGACCAGACCGTGGTCTCGGTCGGGCCATACATGTTCCAGAGTCGGCCACCTGCAGCTAGCAGTCTTTCGCCCATGCTCGCTGGCCATGCTTCTCCACCGCATAGCATTTTGAATCCCGGATTCGGTACAAAATCCAGCTCAAGCAGCATCTTCCATGTAAACGGCGTGGCTTGAAGCATCGTCGCCTGCGACTCATCCAGAAGCTCCATCAGCCGCATCCCGTCGGCTGCATCGGCCTGAGTTGCAATGATGACTGTTCCTCCGGAAACGAGAGGCAGCATGAGTTCCAGAACCGAGATGTCGAACGACAACGTCGTTACGGCAAGCAGGCGGTCTTCGGGAACGACCTCAAGGCGATTTTTGAGGTCCAGCAGCAGGTTTACAACTGCACCATGCGTTATCTCGACGCCCTTAGGCTTACCCGTAGAACCCGATGTGAAGATGATGTATGCGAGCATCTCCCCAGAGATCGAAGGAAATTGCCGGATCTGCTCTTTGGCAAGCTCCGACGCCTTGCTGTCGACGCAAAGCACTGTACCTGCAAACTCCGGCAAGTCATCCATGTGTCGAGCAAGCGTAAGCAGGACGGGGAATTCCGTCTCTTCAATAATCTGCTCAATGCGGCGGCGAGGAAACTTTGGGTCAAGCGGAATATAGGCCGCGCCTGCCTTCATCACGGCAAGCACCGATACAAGCATCTCCATGGAACGGTCCATGTAAATGCCTACCACGCCGCCTGGCCCTATACCATTTCGTATAAGCCAGGATGCCAATCTGTCGCTTTTGTCTGCCAGGCGGGCACGGCTATAGGTAAGTCCGTAAAATTCGGCGGCCGGCTGATCCGGCATTGCAACAAAAGCCGCAGCAACCAGTTCAGTGACGCTCTGCGGGGGAGAAGCGACATCTACCGTTTCGCTATCTGCCTGAAGTTCTGCCTTAGGCGCGCCGAACACAATTTTGCCTCGTGAGTGGATATATCCCTCAAAGATCTATTTACTTTAAAATCCGCACTGTAACTGATCGCAATTTTAGTTTGGCTTTACTTGTGGAACCGCTGGGGTTAGCCCGGAAACATGGTGCCTCTTTTCCTTAAGTATTGCAATGCCCCCTTTCGGGAAGGCCTTCTAAATCGCAGAAAATGGCGTTATTTATGCAACCATCTCTCCGTAGGAGATGTCATCAAAAGGAAAACTCCTCCCTGTCCGCTGTCGCATCTTCTGCGACCTGTTGAGACCGCAGCCATTCAGCCAAAGCCCGCGGGGTTGGCGTATCAAATAATGTCCGTAGCGTGAGCGTCACGCCAAACTGGTCGCGGAGCCGGGCGATCAACATGGTGCCCATAAGCGAATGACCGCCCAGCTCAAAGAAGTTATCCGTTGGCTCGATCTGCTCTATTGCGAGAAGGTCTTTCCATATCTCGATGATCGACTGAAGCGGATAGTCCTGGTTCTCCGCCAGCGACTGAACGGCATCTTGCTGCGATGGCGTGTCTTCGTAAGATGATGTCGTAGCGATCAAGCTTAGCTCGACCGTCGATGTCAGAATATGAGGCGCTCGCCAGTGACTGAGCACTCGATGCACGACCTCTATTCCTTCAGAGGTTGTCATCGCGGTGCGCAAGCGTTCTTCTTTCGCAGACTCGAGTCCCTCAGGCAGCTCCATATCGGCAACCATTCCAACTTCTCGCCAGGCATCGAAGCCGATTGCAACCGCTGGAAGGTTCAGGCTCTTGCGGCAATACATCGCAAAGTAGTTCTCAAACGTATTTGCAGCAGCGTATGCGCCCTGCCCAAATGCCGGGGCCCATGCGCTGATCGATGAACAGAAAAGGAAAAAGTCGAGCTGCCGGTCACCCAGCGAACTCGCCAATGCAAGACTTCCAGCTACCTTTGCTTTTCGGATCTCGATAGATTCATCAAGAGTCTGAGTCGCAATTGTGCCGCTCCCTGCCACACCGGCTGCATGAATTACCCCATTAATCGCTCCGAGCTGCTCCTCTGCAAAAGCAATCGCGCGCGTAACGTCCTCGACCCTGGTTACGTCCGCATCAAGATAGACAACTCTTCCCCCGCACTCGGTCAGTTCCTTGATTCGCTCAATCCGTCGCTGATCTGTGCCGGTGCGATCAACCCGTTCCCCCTCACCCCGTGGAGGCAGTTTACTGCGCCCAATAAGTAGTACCTTTGCGCTGTACTCTCGCAACAGATGCTGCGCTAGACTGTAGCCGATTCCTCCAGTTCCTCCGGTGATCAGATACACCCCACCGTCGCGAAATGGCCTGGCTGTAGAAGCTGGGAGCGGGGCCTGAACCACATGACGCAACCACCTTGACTCGCCCCTATAAGCAACACTCATAGCATTGCCGGGAATTTGTAGCTCTTCTACGATCTGAGCTGCACTCCGGTCGAGACTGTCAGACTCCAGATGCACATCGATCGAGCGCCAGTCGACTCCCGAATACTCCGTCGGCAGCACACGTAATAGACCCAGGGCCTCAGACCGCACTGGCTCGCTGATTGCTTCGCCAGCAATACTCTCAAGATCATCGGTAACAATCTCTATCCGGTGAAATTTCTGGCGTTCGATTCGCGCAGCCTGTAGTAACAGAAGAAGCGAATCATAAGCATTCGCCTTCACACAGCGCAAAGTCCAGAAATCGATAAGGCCTTCAGGGTGAAAGCCCGCTTCAGTAATCGCCCGCCAAAGCATCCGGTAGTGGTCCGGAATAGCTGGATCGACGAAAAAGCGGTCTCCCTCCTGTCGAAAGCTCTCTGCGACCTCAACTGAAATAACCTTCGTCGTCTCTTCCTTTTGCAGCCTCTCAATCACTCTCGCGCCAAGCCCTTGTTGATCAATGAGAGCCAGCCACACTCCAGCGGTTGACCTCCGCTCACGTGTAGACAACAGAGCAGGAGGAATATTTTGCCAAGAGAAGCTGTAAAACCAATCCGCAATATCACTTCGCTTACCGGGCTTCTCCGATACCTCCGCAGTCTCTGTAACCTCAACCTTTTGGTTGCGAGCCTTCGCCGAGTCTATGTAAAACCGTTCACGCTCAAAGGGGTACGACGGCAACGAAACCCGGCCACTACCGGTACCGGGACGAAGCGCTTTCCACTTGACTGTAGCTCCTGATTCCCATGCTTTGGCAAGCGCCTCCAAAAAGATGACGTCATCGGTGATTCGCCGCTTTTCTGTTCCCAGCGAAGCAACCATAACGCTCTTTGCAAGTTGCTGCTTTGCGATACCTATAAGCGCTTCGCCCGGCCCAACTTCAAGCAAGAGACGAGGCCGCTCCGCCAGGGCCGCTAAATTCTGAGTAAAGCGAACTCGAGATAGTATCTGGTTGCCCCAGTATTGCGCGCTCTGGATCTCCAATGGGTCCGCCCAGGTTCCAGTCACATTGGACAATATGGGAATCGTTGGCGGGCGCCTCGATACCGATTCCACCTTTTGACGAAACGCTTTCGCAGCATCTGCCATCAGCGGAGTGTGAAAAGCGTTCTTTGAGGCCAGTCTTACACAAGCAATATGCGCCTGTTGAAGGCGCGCCTCCAGGGCCTCCACCGCTGCGCTCGGCCCGGAAGCCACGGTCATCTTCGGACCATTCTCTGCCGCAATCCAAACGTCATGCTCCAGAAATTCCGGGAGACGTTCAGGAGGCAGAGCAGCAGCAAGCATCATACCCGCTGGCGTTTGCGCCATCAGCCGGCCACGCTCGGCGGCCAGACGAAGGCCATCGTGATAAGTGAAGACGCCGGCAACCGTCGCAGCAGTCAATTCACCAAGGCTATGTCCTGCCACTGCACTTGGCTCAACGCCCAGTGAACGCCAGCGCAGCGCGAGAGCATACTCAACAAGAAATAGCAGGGGTTGAGCGATGCCCGTATCGTTCAGCCGTTCCTTGAGCGGCGTCTCTCTGCCACAGATCAGATCAATACATTCAATGCCAAACTCATCGCGAAGCAGTAGCGCACCTTCTTCGATCGTTTGCCGGAAGTCCGCGTCGGTTTCGTACAGCTTCGACGCCATACCGAAGAACTGCTGCCCTTGCCCCGGAAAGAGATAGACTACGTCCCGCCCCAACGACAACAAAGACTCACTTCCGGTCTTCACCGGTTTGCGCAGAGCGGCAATCAGGCCGACTTTGTCTTCGACGACAAATGCGCGGCGGCAAGCCAGCTCACGGCGCCCCTCCTGAAGAGTCTCTGCGATGCTCTGCACGCTAAATTCAGATGCACTCTCTAAATAATCTGCAAGGCGCTCCCTCATCGAAGCCAACGCCGCAGGTGTTCGCGCCGACAATGGAACCACTGACAGGCCCGGACGAGTGTCATGTTGTTTGACCTCTGGAGCTTCGCCGAGTATTACGTGAACATTCGTTCCACCAATACCGAACGAACTGACGCCAGACCAGCGCCTTCCCTGCTTCAGCCAACTGATCGCAGAAGACGATACGAGGAACGGCCCGTTCTCAAGCTGAAGTGAGGGATTGGCTTTGCTGTACGTCGGCGTCGGCGGAACAATACCATTGCGAGTTGCCAGCGCGGCTTTGATAAGTCCAGCAATGCCCGCCGCAACATCCGCATGCCCCATGTTCGATTTCGCCGAGCCAAGCACGCACGATGCTGCATCAGAGATCCCTTCTGCATACACCGTCGTCAGAGCAGCCACCTCGATCGGATCACCCAGTTCGGTCGCCGTACCATGCGCTTCGATGTAGCCCACCTGTTTCGGGGAGATATCTGCCGCCCTCAGTGCCTGACGCAAGACCGATACTTGTCCGTCCACGCTTGGGGCCGTGAATCCGACCTTTCCATTGCCGTCATTGTTCCACGCCGAGCCATGGATCACGGCGACGATGTTGTCGCCGTCCAGCACCGCCCGCGAGAGACGTTTAAGGACCACAATGCCCGCTCCGCAACCGGGGACAGTGCCTTTCGCATCCGCATCGAAGGGCCTGCAAACGCCATCAGGAGACAGGATCATTCCAGGTATGTAGGAATACCCTGCGCTTTGAGGAAAGCTGATCGATGCACCGCCCGCAAGCGCCATATCGCACTCTCCCGATAGAAGGCTCATACATGCAAGGTGAACAGCAGCAAGGGATGTCGAACACGCAGATTGCACATTTACGGCAGGGCCGCGAAGGTTCAGCTTGTAGGCAACGCGGGTAGCGCAAAAATCCTTGTCGTTTGCGAGCATAAGCTGATAGCCGCCTGCGCTTGCAATCACAGCAGGATTTGCAAGCAACCGCATAACGTAGGTATTCATGCCGACACCAGCAAAGACTCCCGTGCGTCCATCTTCTCCAGTGTGACCCGCATCATCCAGCGCCTCCCAGGCGCATTCCAGCAACACGCGCTGCTGAGGATCGATCATCTCCGCCTCGCGACGACTGAGATTAAACAGACCTGCATCAAACATCTCAGCATCGCGAATCGCGCTTCCCCGGCGAACATAACTGTGACTGGACATATCCTGTTCGCTAACGCCCGCAGCATGCAACTCGGCGTCGTTCAAGTCCGAGATTAGAACGTCACCGGCAAGAAGATGCTGCCAATACTCCTGCACATTCTGCGACTGTGGGAAGCGGGCGCTCATGCCAATAATGGCGATACCATCGGCCCAACGGCCGGGCACATTCGCGCCATCGCTGGTATGAGCGTTTTGTTGGCGGTTTACGGTCATGTCAGACATCTGATCTATGCTCCAGTCGCTTCAGCCATTTGTGGACGCTTGTCAGCCAGCCATAAAGCCAAAGACTCAATCGTCGGATAACGAAACAGGTCAATCACCGCCACGTCACACCCCAGACTCTCACGGACCCTGGCATGCACACGGATAAGGCGCAGCGAATGCCCTCCCAGGTCGAAAAAGTTGTCGCGCATGCCCACTTGTTCCACACCAAGCACTTCGCCCCAAATAGCCGCCAGCGTGGATTCGATGTGATTACGCGGATTCACGCCTCCAGCACTTGATCTGCGCTTCACGGATGGCGGAGCGGGCAACCGCTTCCGATCGACTTTGCCATTCGGTGTAAGAGGAATCTCTTTCAGCGCGATCCATGTCGATGGAACCATGTAATCCGGCAGCCGCTCCTGAAGCCAGTTTCGTACCGCACCGGAATCATCCTCCTCGGACTGGTATCGGATGTATGCCGTCAGCTGTTGTTCGGAGCCTTCGCCGCTAAGAGCAACCACGGCTTGAAAAACATCGGGATGACGTTCGAGTGCCACCTCTATCTCACCAAGCTCAATGCGGTGTCCTCGCAACTTTATCTGGTGATCGACTCGGCCAAGAAGTTGAATCTGCCCATTCCGGTGAAATCTTGCCAGATCGCCGGTCCGATACATTTTCTTGCCCTTGAGTAGAGCAAACGGATCTTCGACAAAATGCGATGCGGTGAGTTCGTCTCGGTTCCAATATCCGAGGGCAACACCTTCGCCGCCTATATAGAGTTCGCCCGGAACGCCGAGAGGCACTGGCTGCAGATTCGCATCGAGTACATACATCGACGTGTTTGCAATTGGCCGTCCAATCAGAATCGGATCTTCGCCGCTCTTTACGCGATGCGCGGCAGACCAGATTGTCGTCTCCGTGGGGCCGTACAGATTCCACAACTCGCGTCCTCGCGAAAGAAGGTTTTCCGCTAACTCTGAAGGTAGGGCTTCGCCACCGCACCACATACGCAGATCGGCGGAGCCCATCCAACCCGATTCAACAAGCATGCGCCATGTAGATGGAGTGGCCTGCATAACCGTCGCGCACGTCTGTTCGAGCAGCGCCGCCAGCAGAGCGGGATCTACCGTCTGTTCGCGCGATGCAATCACCAGCTTGGCCCCGCAGACCAGCGGACCGAACATCTCGAGACCTGCGATGTCAAACGACAGAGTTGTGATCGCCACCAGCGTATCTGTTGCATCAAGCCCCGGTTCACGAAGCATCGAATCGAGTAAATTGACTAGGGCTCGATGTGGAATCCTTGTTCCCTTAGGCGCGCCGGTCGAACCGGAAGTGTAGATGAGATAGGCAGTATCTTCCGCGCCGGGATTCCCGCAGGTGGCTTCCGTTGCCGTGAGTGAGTGGCAGGCGACCTCGTCCATCGCAAGTACTGCGGTATTCGATGCTGGCAGCGATGCCTTCAATTCGGCGTCGACAAGAATGAGAGGCACTTGTGCGTCTGCCAGCAGAAACTCGACTCGCTGTGCGGGCAACATCGGATCGATCGGTAAATAAGCAGCCCCAGCCTTGAGTACCGCCAGTAGTGCAACGACCATCTGTGGACTGCGTTTTAGATAGACTCCTACAACCGAACCGCGGGCAATGCCGCGTGCGCGAAGAGCGCTTGCCATGCGATCGGACTCAGCATCGAGCTCACTATAACTCAATGCAGTCGGGCCCATCTCCACTGCAATGGCCCCTGGAGATTTCGCTGCGCGGCCCCGAAACCATTCTGGCAACGAAGCATATGGAAGCGCCGGCGTGGCCGGGCTGCGCCAATAATTGATAAGCTGTCGATGTTCCTGCTCTGACAGCAGCGTCAATCTGTCAATCGTCATCTCCGGATGATTGACCGCCGATTGCAGCAGCCGAACAAAGTTCCCCTGCATCTGTCGTATCGTCGCTTCTTCAAACAGATCTGAGTTGTACTCAAAGTCGCAGCGGTAGCCACCCTCCAGGGGCCATACTTCCACCGCAAGATCCGAGCGGGCAATCCCTGGATCTATCGGTACCGGCTTAACAATTAGCCCGGGCAAAACAATGTCAGACATCGGCACATTCTGCAACGTAAACATGATCTGCACAAGCGGGCTATGTCCCAATCCACGGTCCGGCGCAAGCTGCTCCACAAGACGATCAAAGGGCATGTCCTGATGTGCGTATGCCGAAAGCGCCGTCTCCTTGACTCTGGAAAGCAGATCGATAAACCGGGGATTGCCGCTTACGTCGGTTCGCAGAACCAGATTGTTGACAAAGAATCCAATGAGCGGTGTAACCTCCTGACGCTGCCGGTTTGAGGTCGGCGCTCCTATGAGGATGTCTTCCAACCCCGTATACCGTGAGACAAGAACATCGAATGCAGCAAGCAAAACCATGAATGGCGTCGTCGCCGTCGATCTGCATAGATCTTTAATCTGGCTCGCAAGGCCCAGGTCAATGTCGATAAAGAGGCGTTGGCCATCAAACGCCTGCACGGCAGGGCGGCGGCGGTCGCTGGGAAGTTCGAGAATAGGAAGCGGCCCTTCCAGGTGCTGAGACCAATAAGGCATCTGCTGCGCCGCGGTCTCTTCCCCTGAGGCCTGCTCCCACTGAACGTAGTCACGATATTCAAACGCGATCGGAGCCAATGCCGGCTGACGGTTCGTAGTGAAGGCATCGTAAAGCTCCGTGAATTCCTTTGCCAATACACCCAGCGACCATCCGTCCGCCACAATGTGGTGGACGACGAGTAAAAGCAGATGATGATGCTCCGTAATGCGATATATGGTTGCGCGAAACAGTGGGGCGGTATCGAGCGCGAACGGCTTGCGCGCTTCCTCGCGTGCAAGACGTATGGCCGCATCGCTCGCATCGGATTCCGCCAGGTCACTCATGTCGACCAAACTGCTCGACCAGCCTGCGGTCTCGTTGACCCTGGAAAGCGGAGTGCCATTGCGTTCGTAAAACGACGTTCGCAGCGCCTCGTGGCGCTCAAGCAACGCGCGAAGGACCCTTTCCAGTGCTGCAAGGTCCAGTGCTCCTGCAACTCGAAGCCCCAACACAATGTTGTAGACGGGGCTTTCAGGATACAGCTGCGACATAAACCAGAGCCGCCGCTGAGACCGCGAAAGCGGGAGGTCAACCAGCACGGAGGTCCGCTTTTCAGCCCTCGACGACAACGTGGAATCGCCAAGGAACGCCAATATCTCCTGCTTGCGCTTGATTAACTCATCGCGTATCGCGGCAGTTACCGCGCCCTTCGGTGCGCTCACAACAATGCGGTCTCCATCGACGGTGAGTGTGATGCCCGCCATGCGCAAGTCCGAAAGAAACTGGATCAGAAGCTTCATATCGACAACTCCTCATACTCCGAAGTATCGGTTGCACCTTTTGATACAACAAGACGAGCATCGATGAAGGTAGCTGCCATATTCAGCGTGGGACATTCGAAAAAGAAGTTCGGCGGCAAGGAAATACCCGCGGCAGCTTGCAGATCGTTTTTCAGCTCAAGAGCCATCAAGGAGTCCAGTCCCAGTTCAGCCAGTGGTTGGTCGTCCATAAACGTGAAACTCGGATCGAGACGCAGAACATACGCAATCCGCAATCGAACATAATCCTTAGTCACTCTCAATCGGCTCTCACTCTCAGCGCACTGAAGACTCTCTTTCAAGCTCACCGCGTGCACTTGTTTCGACACACCGTCTGAAGCCTTTCCTCGTAACCGCTCAAAGTAGGGCCATAAGGTGGATATCTGCCCAGGAGCCAGGTACGCGTTCCAATCGATCGCCAATGCCGTAACGTTCGCTCTGCCACTCAGCATTGCTTGTTCAAGCAACTCGACTCCCTCCTCAGGCGGAAGCGACTGTAGACCGAGACGTGCTGATCTTCCTGTATCCCTCACGCGGGTGGCTGCTCCTATCTCCGACCAGGCTCCCCATGCAATTGCGGTCGCAGGCAAACCCATGCTCCTGCGCATGACGGCCAGGCCATCGAGAAAAGCATTGGCGGCAGAATGATTGCTTTGCCCCGCGGAACCCAGTACCGACGCTGCGCTACCGTACATGACGAAAAAATCCAGGCTCAGGCCCTGCGTAGCCTGATGCAAATACCAGCTCCCATTAACCTTCGCAGCAAACGCACTTGCAAACTTCGCGGGACTTTGTTGTATGAGCGTCGCATCGTCAACAACGCCAGCGGCATGAATGATTCCACGCAGCGGCATTTCGCTCATCGCAATCTGCTGCAAAAGCGCTGTAACGCTATCCTCGCTGGCGACATCTGTGACAACGGTGTGCAACTTCGTGCCGTGCTGCACAAACGATTCAAGGCGGGCCTTAACCGATGGGGACGGATCGTGACGACCCACCATATAGATAGAGCCCGCGCCTCGCTCCGACAGCCATTGCGCAGTACGTAGACCCAAACCACCGAAAGCGCCAGTAATCAAATACGCGCCATCGCGGTGAAGGCCGATCTGCGATTGTTTAGGAGTCTCTGCCGTAGTAAGAGCAACAAAGCGAAGTACTCGTACCTGTCCACCGGATATCTCAAGATCGTGCTCGCTCGTGCCTTCACGCATTAGCGTGGCAAAACACCTGACATCCTGCTCCGTTGGACGAGCAGCAATGTCCACACGGTGGATGATAAGCTCCGGATGCTCCAACCGCGCGGCTCTGGCCAATCCATCGGCCACTGCACTGGCAACATCCTTGATGGGATTTGATTTATCACCGGCGCGCCGACTCACTAACCACACACCTGCTGGTTGAGCATTTGCTCTGAGGACGTCCTGCAACAGACTCAGTACTGCTGTGGCGTTTGCCATCGCAGCTTTTGGTACATCGTCACTGGCCCCAGCCAGTTCATAGACAATATGCACCGGGAGCGCACCACTGCCAACCGCCTTGCCAAAGCGATCTGCGCGAAGGCCCACCTCATCTGAATGGATGCGTACACCGGCAGAGGCGAGCAAACTGGCTAGACGATCGTCCTCTGCCCCATAAAGCAGAACCTCGACATCTCGCTCTGCCCTCACCTCCATTTTGCGGCGCGCGACGACAATCGTCTGCTGCCGCGTAAGCACGTTGCCTGATCCTTCTTCACCAAGCGCTGCGCATTCAAATCCGCATTCTTTCAGCAACCGGAGCCAGCTTTCGCGCTCGATGAGTGGGTAGTTTCTCCTGAAGGATGCGTCTGTAAAACGCCACCAGCCATCGGTCATTCCAACTGTCAGGTCGCCAAAACGCTGCGGCTTCGTTCCTTCAAGAAGGACAAGAATACCTCCGGGGCGAAGAAACCCTTTGACGTTCTCAATGGTCTCCTTAAGGTTTGTGGTGGCATGAAGCACATTGGCCGCAATAACGATGTCGGCTGCCGACCGCATTCCCCCACCATCTTCAGCTCCCTTTTCTATGTCGAGAACGTCATAGCGAATGAAAGGGAACGAAGCGAACTTAGCGCGAGCTTTTGCAGAAAACGCCGACGAAACGTCCGTGAACAGGTAGTCGACATCCTTGTCTGCCAATTGAGGCAAAACATGTGCAGACGTGCTCCCGGTTCCCGCACCGATCTCAACAATCCTTGCCGTCCGGCGATGAGGGCATGAGTCGACCGCGCTTTTTACTATCTCCGCCAACGCATGATTGAACATGCTCGCTGCCGGGGCATCCTGATACATCTTCTCTGCCAGTTCGAACGAACCTCCCGGAAAGAGTGCTTCTACCGAAGACATCTCACCACGTAGAACGCTTCCCAGATGCTTCGCCTGTTTCAGAAAATTCAATTCAGCAATGAATTGCGGGAATTCGAGACCTAACCGATGATTGACGTTCGCCGCCGTTGCATCCGGCACCTGATCCACAGTCCAATCGTCTCCGCTGCGATGTACAATCCCATCCTCTTCGAGGATGCAAAACATCCTGTCGATCAGCCGGTGATGTTCAGGATTTACACGCATCCTTGCGAGCAACCCTTCACGGGAGATCTTTTCACCCACACTCAGCTCAAGCCCCAAACCGCTCAAGGTCTCTACAACATAGAGAGCGCAAAGCCGATCCATCTCAGGCAGGAAATGTTCGAAAGAAGTCAAGAAATCGCGGAAAGCAGGTTTGCTCAACTCCGCCTGAATATCTTTATCGGCACAGTCAAGCAGCGCTTCTGGCGTCAGAGAAGTTCCTTCTATAACCTGTGGCTCCCATTCCATCGTGTAGAGCCGCGAATCAAAGTGATGGCCTTCCGTCTTTGCCTGGACTGAAGCTGTTCGTACTGAAGCTGAGACCCTCTTCTCCGGAACACTGACCCAGTAACGCTGCCTTTGAAAAGGGTAGGTAGGAAGCGCCAGCTTGCGCCCGGGTCTGTCGCGATACACCTCCGCCCATTGAACCGGAACGCCAATAAGGTATAGCTGACGCAACGCCTCACATAGTGTTTGCCACACATCTTTTGCGCGCTGTTGCGAGGCGACAGATGGCACAGCCGGCTGAGACAGCAAAGGACGTGCCATTCCCAATAGCACCGGGTCCGGGCCAATCTCTACCAATACCGCAGGCTCCCGCTCCAGCATCTCCGCAATGCCATCTGCGAACCGGACGGTGCCCCTCAAATGTCTGCGCCAGTATGCTGCATCGATCTCGCGATGTGAGTCGTGAACTTTACCGCTCACGTTTGAAACCAGAGCAATCTCCGGCTCCCTTGCAACGAGCTTCGCAGCGTGGCCCTCGAACGCGTCGAGAATCGGCTCCATGAGTTGAGAGTGAAAGGCATGTGAAACCGTTAGGGGCTGCGAATTGATTCCCTTGCTTATCAGCAGTACGCGCAATTGTTCCACCTGCGCAGAATCACCGGATACCACAACGCTCAACGCGCCATTGACCGCTGCGATGGAAAGACCTCGGAACTGATCGAGCATCTCTACCATCTCCGATTCACCGATGCGTGCGGCCAGCATCGATCCTCCACGCGGCAGGCTTCCCATCAAACGTCCACGTTCATAGGCCAGCGTTAGAGCATCTTCAAGCGAGAACACCCCTGCTACACATGCAGCGACATACTCTCCCAGGCTATGGCCGAGCACAACCGAAGCCTTCACTCCCCATGAACCCCACATCATGGCAAGCGCATATTCGAAGACAAATAACGCCGGCTGCGTCCAGGCTGTGTCATGGATCAAATCGGGAGAAATACCATTGTCGCCACGAAGCACCGCGGCAAGAGAATGCGTCAACTTGCCGGCCAGGATTTTGTCACAACGGTCGACTGCATCCCTGAAGACTCCGCTCGTCTGATAGAGCGATCGGCCCATCGCGGGATACTGCGATCCCTGTCCGGTGAAAAGGAAACCAATGCTGGGCGCTTCAAAGCCTGCTGCAAATCGGTACGCGGGATGCCTTTCAACATCCGATCCCGCGATCTGCTTGAACTGAGAAGCCGCCTCTTCTATGCTTCCCGCCAAAAATGCAATCCTATGTTGAAAAGACGATCGACCCGTGTTCACTGAAAATGCAAAATCGGCCAGCTGAGTCTCCGGCTTTTCTTGAAGGTACCGCGCATACCTTGCGCACAGCTCGACCAGCGCGTTCGGGGTCTTTGCCGATGCTGTCAGTACTTCCATCGACATTGCGCGAGTCTGCTCGCGATGGATGGGAGCTTCCTGGATGACCAGATGAGCGTTCGTACCGCTGAAGCCAAAAGAGCTGACACCCGACAGGCGGCGACGGTCAGTTCTCGTTGGCCACGGAACTGACTCGATCGGAACATGCAGGTGCGGTTCAACCAGTGCTGCGTTCTTCTCTTCCTCACGGAAATGAAGATGAGCCGGAATCGTGCCATGCGCGAGCGCCAGCAATATCTTGATCATTCCCGCAACACCTGCCGCAGCTTCCATGTGACCTATATTTGTCTTTACAGAGCCGATATGCAGCGGAGCACCGGCGCGTCCCTGGCCGAAGACCGAGCCAAGCGCACCGAGTTCGATTGCATCCCCGAGAACTGTGCCCGTACCATGCGCCTCAAGATAATCGACATCATCCGGCGCAACGCCAGCACTCTTCAAGGCAGCGTGGATCACTGCTTCCTGTGAAGGCCCGTTCGGCGCTGTCAATCCGCTGCTACGCCCATCGTGGTTGATTGCGCTGCCCCGAATCACCCCAAGAATCGTGTCCCCGTCAGCCTCGGCATCTGCGAGCCGCTTGAGAGCAATCATGCCGCAGCCTTCCGAACGTACAAACCCATCAGCCAGCTTGGAAAATGTCTTGCATCGTCCATCGCTCGCCAGCATCCGGGCCTGCGACAGCGTAACTGTCAGTTGCGGAAGCAGCATTGCATTGACGCCACCTGCCAGAGCCATGCTGCACTCATTCTGACGCAAGCTCTGGCACGCCATATGGATCGCAACGGCAGACGAGGAACACGCCGTGTCGATCGCAAGATTTGGCCCCTTCAGCCCCAGAAAATATGAGAGTCTACCGGCTGCGACAGAACGCGCGATACCAGTACCCGAGTAAGCATCGAAAAGACCATCGTCGTGTGTGCTCAACAGCGAAGCATAATCGTTCGTGCTCATCCCAACAAAGACGCCGGTCTGGCTGCCGTTCAATTGATTGGGCGAAATACATGCGTTCTCCAGCGTCTCCCAGATCACCTCAAGCAGCATTCTCTGTTGCGGATCAAGACCAACTGCCTCGCGCGGAGAGATGCCAAAGAAGGCGGCGTCAAATTGGTCGATCGCGCCGACAAAGCCTCCCCACCTGGTATTCATCTTTCCCGGTGTTCCCGGTTGCGAATCGTAGAAGACTCCAGCATCCCACCGCGACGCTGGAATCTCCTCGATCGCATCTGTCCTATTCACCAGAAGGTGCCAGAATTGCTCCGGCGTATCAGCCCCACCAGGCATACGGCAACCCATCCCGATCACTGCAATCTGTATGGACGAAGCAGCTTCCCGCGCGGCCAGTCTGCGATCCAGCTCCACAGCCAGTAGCGCCAATCTCTTGGGAGACAGCTTCTGGATGCGTTCAAGAAACTCGCTGGATGTTGGCTCTGACGGCATATCGATCACTCACTCCTGCGTCGCTAATCGAGAATGGTTCTCTTGCTGATAAAGCAGATCAACTTCTTCATCCGACATCCGCTCTATCGAGTCCAGAATGCCAAAGGAACTGTCAGCATTTGTATTTATGGAGGCATCGGAAACAGTCGCACCCTTCCTATCCTCTGTTTCCGCTTGCCTTGTTTGCGGTTCCCGCTCCCGCTCAATGTAACCCGCAAGATCGCGTAGCGTTGGATAGTCAAAAAGAATCGTTGAAGGAAACTGACGGCCAAGTGCGTTCGATAGATTGTTACGCAACTCGATCGCAAGCAGCGAATCCATCCCAAGCTCGCTGAGAGGCAACGCCGGATCGATGGCTTCATCCGGGCGCAAATCCAACGTTCGACGTATTACGTCCGCAATGATGCGTGGCAACGAGGTCTCCCGCGCACTCTCCGCCGTAGTCGCTGTTGTACTTCGCGACCTACCACCGTCCACTGACCGGCTGCGACGTTCCTTCTCGCTTGTGCTCTTCTCCAGGACTGACGCATAGAGCAAGCGCTCACCCAGCCCCTGGCGCTGAGCGATATACCGTGGCCAGTTGATGGCGGCAATGGCAACCTGCGGCTCAGCTTCTCGCAGTACACTGCGCAGCGCCTCCAAGGCATCGGCAGGCGCCATGGCGTCCATTCCGCCTCGCGATAGCTGACGTTGAATCTCCTCCGTCGCCGCTGCTCCAGTCTCTCCCCAGGCCCCCCAGTTGAGGCTCAGTCCCACAGCACCGTTAGAACGGCGCAGATATGCCAGATTGTCCATAAACGCATTCGCAGCACAATGATTCACCTGCCCCTGCGAGCCTCCGATTGAAGCCCAGGACGAGAACATCACAAAGTAGTCGAGCTCGGTCCCTTCTGTCAGCTTGTGGAGGTTCCACGCGCCATCCACCTTGGGTCCGAAGACATGCTCCATCCGCTGCCACGACTGGTCTTCAAGCGAAGCATTGTCGAGCAGTCCCGCACTGTGCCACACTCCCCGCAACCCGTCCCCTGCGCACCGAATAGCTTCAACCGCAATTGCAGGATCTGCGATGTCTCCCTGCACCGTTCTAACGTCGACGCCAGCCGTCTGAAGCCGGTCGATCCTTGAGGAGGCTTCACCATCCGGAGCATTTCTACCAACCAGCACAAGCGCGGTCGCGCCCTCCGACGCCAGCCACTCCGCCAGCCGCAGGCCGATGCCCCTCATGCCTCCCGTAACGATGTGTGTCTGTTCGATCGGCGCAGGCAGATTGCGTTCGATCACAATTCGCCCTATATGCTCAGCGCGCGCCATATATCGGAAGGCTTCCTGCATCTCGCCTGGGGCAAAGCTTCTCGCCGGCAGCATCGGCAACTTGCGATCGGCAATTTCGTTCAGCAGTGAGGTGAGGCGAGCAGCAACCCACGGCGAACGCGCAGCAAACAACGGCGACAGATCGACAGCCTTGTAGTCAACGTGGGGCCATCGCTGCGCAATCATCTTAGGATCGCGCACATCTGTCTTTCCCATCTCGATGAAGCGGCCGCCCGGCGCAAGCAGGCTCAATCCCTTGTCGATTGCGTCGCCCGCAAGAGAATTGAGCACTACATCGACAGGCTGCGCAATCTGTGCGGCAAAATCAGCGGACCTCGAATCATACACAAGCTCCACGCCCAACCGGCGAAGATAATCGCGCTTCCTCTCGCTCCCTGCCGTCGCAATCGGAACGGCGTTCCTCTGCCGGCAAAGATGCACAGCGGCCAGGCCAACTCCTCCGGCGGCCGCGTGAATCAGCACGCGCTCTCCACTCTTGATTTGCGCAATCTCGTTGAGACAGTAATCCGCTGTAAGATACGCCACACTCTGAGCTGCGGCCAGCTGAAACGTCAGGCCCTTCGGCTTGCGCACGACCAGCCGTTCATCGGTGACAACGTGGCTCGCGAAGCTCCCAGGAGCAACCGCCACGACGCGATCTCCAACAGTAATCCCCCTCACTCCCTCGCCAATGCGCGTCACAATACCTGCGCAGTCGGTTCCAACGGGAAGGTTCAGGTTCACGACTCCCATCGACTGAAGCACATCGCGAAAATTCAACGCCGTCGCCCGCACAGCAATCTCGACCTCACCCGCAACCAGGTCCCTGGCAGCATCTGCTATATAAGCCAGAGCATCGATACCTGCTCCTGTCTGGAGCTTTACGCGTTCCGGCAACTCAGAAACAGCACCGCTCTTCTCCACCCGCTGCAAACGAGCTGTTGAACGCTTGCCTCCACGCCATCTCACCCATTGATCGGGGCTGTCCCCGCAAATCTCTTCCTCAACGATCGAGCCTATTTGTTCAACACTGTCTCCGAAGCATTCGAGAGAGGTGCACCGTAACTCTGGCGCCTCCATCGCAATGCCCCTGGCCATGCCAACCAGCGGCGAAGAAAACTGCGGAAGCACCTCGCCTTCACCTGCAAAGACGCCCGCCGTCACGATATACAGCCGAGGAAGCGCTCTTTGTTTCTTCCCCAAGAGAAGTTGCGCGACAGCAAGCAGAGACCTTACATCTCCCTCCACCAGATGAGAGGCCGCCCCGGCAGGTGCGTCAATGACAGAAGCTCCTTCATAGTTCGCAAACCAGACAACCGCATCGACAGTGGCGCCGATTCGACCAGCTTCCAATATGCCTGCAACTTCAACAGAAGAATCCAGGCGTTCCAGCTTCTTCCGTGTTGCTTCTGAAAACTTCGTATCTCCACAAAGAACAACTCTTCTCTTTTGTGCAGGGGCCGCCGCCACAATCAACTGCTGCCGCGAAAAAAGTGAGCCAGGCGATGCCGCCTTGGGAGAGCAGACAACCCGTCCAAAGCCTTGCTTCGTGAGAACAGACTCCCATTGGCCCGATGCAAGGGCCGGATAGTCCGCTCGGACTCCGCTATCGACAAAACTCCACCATCCATCCAGCAAGCCGACGGTAATATCGGCCCACCTCTGCTTGCCAATCACCTCAACCATGATCAGCAGGCCGTCCGGAGACAACAACCGCTTCAAACGCTCAATCGTTGCAGCCAGATCTGAGGTTGCGTGTACTACGTTCACCGCTACGATCGCGTTGAATGGTCCAGCGATTCCCTGTTCTTCTGAAGGTCGCTCAAGATCAAGGACCTTTGCGGAAAAACTGTCCCACTCGCCAAAGCTCTGCTGTGCCCTGCGCACAAGCAAAGGCGATATGTCTGTGAAGAGATATTCGTTCAACGAAGAGGTTGCTGATTCTTTAAGTGAGTTGAAGATATATTGTGTTGTAGCTCCGGTGCCGCCGCCAACTTCGAGAACGCGGGCATTGTCAGCTCCATGCAGATCAACCGCGCGCTTGACCAGTCCGGCAACCATCTCGTTGAAGATTCGCGCTGGCGTCGAATCCCGGTACAGGCTCGTCATCGCGTCGCTCTGACCCCTCGGAAAGACCAGTTCATGACCGTCAAGCCTTCCGGCTAAAACCGAGACAAGGCCATCGCCACAGCGCACAACAAGGTCTATCTCTGTTCTGCCGAACGGGTACTTGGCGATCAGAGCATTGAGCTGTTGCCTCTGAACCGTCTCCGCCTCTGCGCCAAAGATATAGCTTGCGGCTTCCTGCTGGACTGCGCCGGTCTCAACAGCGATCTCCAGAAGGCGCCCAAACAACCTGCGATACCGGCCATCGATACTCCACATCTTCACGAGCGAATCCATCGTGAACTTCTGCCCCGATCGAGGCCAGCCAAGCTGAGCAAATGCCTGCAACACATAGTCCGCTGCAAGCCGTTCCAACTCTGCGAAGAATGTCTGGTATTCCAAAACTTCTGTGGCCCCTGATAAGGCCTTCATATGAGACTCGACCCGAGCAGTCTCACCGGCAAGCATCTTCGCAACTCCTGCCGTATTCAGCTCTGCAGGCTCCCATGCCAGCCTGTAGAGCCAGGAATCGACATTCGCATTCTGTCTTTTTGTCTTTCTGAATCGCAGGTTCTCAATCTGCACGCACACGGTTCCGTGGTCGTCGCAGACGCTGACGTTGGCTTTGAGGGTATTGTTGTCGCTGCGTTCGATGCGGACATGGCTCCATGCC